>JAYSCF010000124.1:0-5951 GCA_041915005.1 Novosphingobium sp. | reverse complement strand
CAGGATCATGTAGTTGAATTCGAGGAAGGTCAGCGGCTGTTCGCGTTCGAGCCGCAGCTTGACCGAATCGAAGGTCAGCATCCGGTTGATGGTGAAGTGCGGCCCCACGGTGCGCAGCAGCTCGATGTAGCCAAGCTGGCTCAGCCATTCGTCGTTATCGACCATGATCGCGTCGGTCGGGCCATCGCCGAAGGTCAGCAGCTTTTCGAACACGGTGCGGATCGAGGCGATATTGGCCTGGATGCCCTCGGAGGTGAGCATCTTGCGGCTTTCGTCCTTGCCCGAAGGATCGCCGACCTTGGTGGTCCCGCCGCCCATCACCACGATCGGCTTGTGCCCGGCCTGTTGCAGCCGGCGCAGCATCATGATCTGCACAAGGCTGCCCACGTGCAGCGATGGCGCGGTGGCATCGAAGCCGATATAGCCGGGGATGATCTGCTTGGCCGCAAGGGCATCAAGCCCCTGCGCATCGGTGAGCTGGTGAATGTAGCCGCGCTCATCGAGCAGGCGAAGCAGGGTCGAGTTGTAAGTCATGGCAGCCTTCTGATTGCGGGGCGCGCCTAGCACGGAGTTGCGCGCTTGGAAACGTATCGGCTGCAATGTCATGTCGAGACCCCGCCGCAAGCGGTGACCGCGGTGGAGGCGAAGGTCGTGGCGCTGCGCGATCACTGGCTGACCTTGCGCTGGCGGATCGAGGGGGCGGGAAACCTCGCCGTGCCGCCGCTGGCGGGCAAGGGGCGCGCCGATGGACTGTGGCAGACCACCTGCTTTGAACTGTTCGTGCGGGCGCCGGGCGCGGCGGGTTATGCCGAATTCAACCTCTCGCCCTCGGAGCGCTGGGCGGCCTATGATTTTGCGGACTACCGCGAAGGCATGACGAACCGGGCCATGCCGCGCGATCCAGTCTGCACCCTGCGCCGGGGGCAGGGCGTGGCCCTGTTCGATGCCGCGGTGCCGCTTGCGGGCCTGCCCGGCCTGCCGCTCGAATTTTCGCTGACGGCCGTGATCGAGGAGCAGGGCGGGGTAAAGTCCTATTGGGCAATGGCCCATCCTGCGGGCAAACCCGACTTTCACCATCGCGCTTGCTTTGCCGGCACGCTTGCGGCACCCGGCGGGGCATGACGGTTAAATTCGGTATCGATCGCCTGCTGGCGGACCCTGAACTGCGCAAGCCTCTGGCGGGCAAGCGGGTGGCGCTGGTGGCGCATCCGGCCAGCGTGACCGCCGACCTGGTCCATTCGCTCGACGCGCTGATTGCTGCCGGGGTGAATGTAACCTCTGCCTTTGGCCCGCAGCACGGGCTCAAGGGGGACAAGCAGGACAACATGGTCGAGACGGCCGACGAGCTTGATCCCGTCTACAATATCCCGGTGTTCAGCCTCTATGGCGAAGTGCGCCGCCCAAGCGGCCAGATGATGAGCACGGCTGACGTGTTCCTGTTCGATCTGCAGGATCTGGGGTGCCGGATCTATACCTTCGTCACCACGCTGCTCTACCTGCTCGAAGCCGCTGCGGGGACGGGCAAGGAAGTCTGGGTGCTCGATCGCCCCAATCCGGCGGGCCGCCCGGTCGAAGGCACGCTGCTGGTGCCGGGACAGGAAAGCTTCGTCGGCGCCGGGCCGATGCCGATGCGCCATGGCCTGACCATGGGCGAGATGGGCCGCTGGTTCATCGACCAGTTCAAGCTCGACGTGCCTTACCGCGTGATCACGATGGATGGGTGGCAGCCAGAAGGCCCGGGCTTTGGCTGGCCGCAAGACCGCATCTGGATCAACCCGAGCCCCAACGCCGCCAATCTCAACATGGCCCGCGCCTATGCCGGGACCGTGATGCTCGAAGGCACGACGCTGTCCGAAGCGCGCGGCACGACCCGCCCGCTGGAGGTGCTGTTCGGCGCGCCCGATGTCGATGCCAAGGCCGTGCTGGCCGAAATGCGCAATGTTGCCCCGCACTGGCTGGCGGGCTGCGCGATCCGCGAATGCTTTTTCGAACCGACCTTCCACAAGCACGCGCATGACCTGTGCAACGCGCTTATGATCCATGCCGAAGGCGCGTTCTACGATCACCACGCCTTCCGTCCGTGGCGGCTGCAGGCGCTGGCCTTCAAGGCGATCCGCAACCTCTATCCCGGCTATCCGATCTGGCGCGATTTTCCCTATGAGTACGAGTTCGAGCGCCTCGCGATCGATGTGATCAACGGCGGCCCGGTGCTGCGCGAATGGGTTGATGATGCCGCAGCGCTGCCGGGTGATCTCGAAGCTGTGGCCGGGGCCGATGAAGCCGCGTGGCGCGAGACGATCCGGCCGTTCCTGCTTTACACGTAGTTGGCGATAGCGGCGACCAGCCGGGCCGAAGGCAGGAACAACAGCTGGGCCAGCAAGGTTCCGGCCAGCCGACTGAAACTGATCCAGACGATGGTGCGGCGAAACAGGGCTTCGCTTACCCGGCCTTCGACCACGTCATCGGTCATCACCGAAAGCTGCGGATCGATCAGCGCGAACAGCAGGATCGTGGCAAAGCCGTTGATCACGGCCGACAGCTGCGATGCGGTGACGCGAAATTCGGGGTTGAGATAGCCGGCATAGAGCGAGGCCAGCACGCCGACCGTGATCAGCGCCTGGGCCAGGCAATTGGCGATGAGCACGCCCCAGCCAACCCCGCGCTCCTTGCCAAGGTTCCGAAGGTGCGAGAGCGACGGCGGGTGGAGCGCATCGCGCACCGCCTTCAGCCCGGTTGGCGTCGCGGTTTTCATGATCATCCGCGTGGTGGAGCGGTGCTGCTGGAAATAGCCGATCGCGCGGGCGAACAGGCGTTGGCCGGTGGGCACCAGCACGATCCCGATCGCCACGGCCGCCGTTGCCGAACCCAGCACGATCTGGAAATCGGCATAAAGCGCATCGCCGCCGCCGCTGGAAATCCGGGTTTCGATCCGCTTGGCCAGGAACGGCCCAAGGAACGAGTTCGAGGTGCGGCTGACCAGCACGAGGATGTTGAACAGGGCAAAGCTCATCGCGATGCGGCGGGTGCGCACCCCGGCGATGCGCGCGGCATAGGCCAGCGTCCCGATCAGGTTGATCGCGGCGGTCAGCAGGCAGATGATCAGCAGTTGGCGGTCCATGCCCCGCCTTAGCGGGCCGGGGCAGGGCGGCCCAGCCTCAGGGCAAGGCTTTCAACAGCGCGGTATCGCCGATCAGGTAACTGGTCATCGACAGGGCGCCATCGACGCTGTCGCTGAACACGCCCACGTCATCCCCGGGCAGCCGCCAGCCCGCGGCGTACAGCAGCGGCAGGTAATGTTCGGCGCTGTTGATGGCGGCAGCGGCGGCCTGATCATCCGCGGCAAAGGTCGTCAGTCCGGCGCGGTCGTTGGCGATCACGGCGGCGTTGATCCGGGCCTGGAAATCCACCGCCCAGTCGGGCCGGGTGCCGGCATATTGGCGCCACAGCGCCAGGTTGTGCACCACGTTGCCGCTGGCAACCAGCAGCACGCCCTCATCGCGCAGCACGGCGAGCCGCTCGGCCGCGGCAAAGTGCTGGTCGGGCGTCAGGCTGCGGTTGAGGCTGAGCTGGATCATCGGGATGTCGGCGGCCGGGAACATCGGCTGGATCACGCCCCAGCTGCCGTGGTCAAAGCCCCAGCTGTCATCGCGCTTCACCGCGACTTCACCCAGCAGCGCGGCAGCGCGTTCGACCAGCGCATCGGACCCGGGGGCGGGATATTGCATGGCGAAGAGTTCGGGCGGGAAGCCGCGGAAATCATGGATGGTGCGCGGATGCGCTCCAGTCGTCAGGTGGATTGCCCCATGGGTTTCCCAGTGCGCCGAGACGACGAGAATGGCCGTGGGCCGGGGCAGGGCCGGGCCAAGTGCCTGCCAGGCGCGGCGCTCGGGTACGTCGGAAATCACGGTCATGGGCGAGCCATGGCCGAGGAACAGGGCGGGGAGGCGAGTGGTCATGCCCCCCAGATGGGGATGCATCGGACATTTGCAAACGAGGCAAATCTTGGCCCGGGCAAGGCGGGGCTATGCCTGAGCCGTGTGGCGCGTCTCATGGAACGCCAGCGCGGCGATCGTGCCGGGGATCCACAGTGCGATCAGGAACCACGCGATTGCCATCGGGGTGCCGGTGGTGTGGATCATCCAGGTCACCACCAATTGCGCGCTCGAGGCGAAGATCGTGATCGGCAGGGTGTAGACCACGGCGAAGTTGCGGGCGCGGCTGGCCTTGGAAATCGATTCGCTGACCGCGACGACGAACACGCTGGAGAGGCCATTGGCCAGCCCGAACAGCGCACAGGCTACCATGAAGCTGGTGGCCGAAGGATTGCCGATCAGCCAGGCGAACAGCGGCCAGGCCCCCAGCAGCGGCACCAGCGCCGAGGCCAGGATGAGCGGCCTGCGCCCGACTTTGTCGCTCATCCAGCCGGCCCATAGCCCAGCGCCAACCCCGGTGACGTAAGAGGCAAGCTGGCCGGCAAGGGCCTGCGCCTGGGGCAGGTGGAGCGAGGACTGCGCGAATGTGGCCAGATAGTTGAGGATGTAGCTGGTCGAGGTGCCGGCCGAAAACAGTACGAAGCCCAGCAGCATCACCCGCCATTCGCGCGCGCTGGGCGGCGGGGCCGTGGGGCGGCGTTCCTCATAGGCATGGGTTTCGGGCAGGGTGCGCCGCACCCACAGCGCATAGGGGATCACGATCAGGCCCAGCGCCAGCGCAATCCGCCAGCCATAGGCGGCCAGTTCCGCCTTGGTCAGCAGCAGGCTCAGCACCAGCCCGACCAGCGCCCCCATGCCGCCGGCGCCAAGCTGGGTCACCCGCTGGAGACTGCCGATCAGCCCGCGGTGGCTGTGGGCAGAGGCTTCGATCAGGAAGGCGGTCGATGGGCCAACCTCGCCGCCCAGGGCAAAGCCTTGCAGCAGACGGGCCAGCACCGCGATCACCGGAGCGGCGATCCCGATTGCGGCATAGGACGGGGTGAGCGCGAGGCCCGCAATCCCAAGCCCCATGCAGACCAGCGTCAGCAACAGCGCCGGGCGGCGGCCATGCCGATCGGCATAGGAACCGATATACCACGCCCCGAGCGGCCGCGAGATGAAGCCCGCGCCAAAGGTGGCAAGGCTGGCGACCAGCGAGAGGTATTCGTTGCCCGAGGGAAAGAACGCCTGGCCGATCTGGATCGCGAAGATCGAATAGACAAGGAAATCATAGAACTCGATCGCGTTGCCCAGCGTCGCGCCGACGATCGCGCGGCGCGCGTGGTGCTTTTGCTCGATGGTCATGCCTTGGTCAGTGCTTCTTGCGGGTCAGTTCGCGCATCGCGTTGTCGAGCCCTTCGAGGGTGAGCGGATACATCGATCCACCGACCAGTTCCTTGATCATCTTGGTCGACTGCGAATAGGACCATTGCTTCTCGGGCACCGGATTGATCCACACCGTGGCGGGATAGACATTGGCAACGCGCTGCATCCAGGTGGTGCCAGCCTCTTCGTTGAAATGTTCGACCGAGCCGCCCGGATGGGTGATCTCATAGGGGCTCATCGCCGCATCGCCGACGAACACGACCTTGTAGTCATGTCCATACTTGTGGAGGATGTCCCAGGTGTTGGTGCGTTCCGACCAGCGCCGCGCATTGTCCTTCCACACGCCTTCATAAAGGCAATTGTGGAAATAGAAGAACTCTAGGTTCTTGAACTCGGTCGTCGCCGCGCTGAACAGTTCCTCGACCAGCTTGATGAACGGGTCCATCGATCCGCCGACGTCAAGAAACAGCAGCAGCTTGACCGCGTTGTGCCGTTCGGGGCGCATCCGGATGTCGAGCCAGCCCTGCCGCGCGGTGCCTTCGATCGTGCCATCAAGATCCAGTTCGTCGGGCGATCCTTCGCGGGCGAAGCGGCGCAGCCGGCGCAGCGCGACCTTGATGTTGCGGGTGCCCAGTTCGCGCGTGTTGTCGAGGT
>JAYSCF010000123.1:0-5987 GCA_041915005.1 Novosphingobium sp. | reverse complement strand
CGGCGGTGATGTGCTGGCGATGGGCCGCAAGGTGTTCATCGGCCTGTCCGCGCGGACCGACCGCAGCGGGGCAGAGGCGCTGGCCGCGTTGCTGCGCGGCCTCGGCTATGACCCGGTGATCGCCGAAACCCCGCGCGCGGTGCTGCACCTCAAGACCGCAAGTTCGCTGATCGATGCCGAAACCATTCTGGCCACGCGCGCCCTGGCAGAAAGCGGCATCTTCGCCGGATACCGGGTGCTGGAAGTGCCAGAAGGCGAAGAGGGCGGGGCCAACGTGCTGCGCCTGCGCGACAGCCTGATCCTGTCCGATCGTTTTCCCCGCATCGCCGCCTTGCTCGATGGGTATGGTGCGCGGCTGGTGCGGCTTGCCAATGCCGAGATCGAGAAGATCGATGCAGGCTTCACTTGCATGTCGCTGCGCTGGCGGGCGGGATAGGTCGACAGGCGAAGCCGCTGGACACAGGCTGGATACGTATTGATTCGAGCATTTTGGTGCATTGCAGCATGGCGCTCGAATTATTTTTCGCAACTGCAGCATAAGCCGCTTGACTCTGTTTCGTCATGCGGCAGTCATGGTGGCGGATGGGAAAAACAAGCATGACAAGCACGCCCGCATCTTTTGACGAGATGCTCACCGCCGATGGCACGGTTCGCCCGGCCTATTCGGGCTACCGCGAATGGTTCGATGCGCAGGATCGCTCGGCCTTGCGGCGCAAGGGACAAGAGGCCGAGAGTTTCTTCGGCAAGACCGGGATCACCTTCAACGTCTATGGCGATGATGCCGGCGAAGAGCGGCTGATCCCCTTTGACATGGTGCCGCGGATCATCACCGCGAACGAATGGCGCCGGCTGTCGAAAGGGATCGAGCAGCGGGTCCGCGCGCTCAATGCGTTCCTGCACGATATCTACCACCGCCAGGAAATCGTCCGCGCCGGCCGCGTGCCGCAGCGCCTGATTGCCGAAAATGCGGCTTTCCTGCCGCAGATGGTGGGCATGGTCCCGCCGGGCGGGGTCTATACCCACATCGTCGGGATCGATCTTGTCCGCACCGGGCCGGACGAATTCATGGTGCTCGAAGACAACGCCCGCACCCCGTCCGGCGTCTCCTATATGCTGGAGAACCGCGAGACGATGATGGCGATGTTCCCCGAACTGTTCACCAAGGTGCCGGTGCGCCCGGTGCAGGACTATCCGCGGCGCCTGGCGAAAAGCCTGGCCGCCTGCGCGCCCGACTGCGCCGGTGAACGCCCGGTGGTCGCGGTGCTGACGCCCGGGATCTACAATTCGGCCTATTTCGAACACGCCTTCCTGGCCGATCAGATGGGCGCCGAACTGGTCGAGGGATCGGATCTGCGGGTGATTGACGGGCGGGTGGCGATGCGCACCACGCGGGGCTATACCCCGGTCGACGTGATCTACCGCCGGGTCGACGACGAGTTCCTCGATCCGCTGAGCTTCAACCCCGCCTCGGTGCTGGGAGTGCCGGGGATCATGGACGTTTACCGGGCCGGGCGCATCACCATCGCCAACGCGCCGGGCACCGGCATCGCCGATGACAAGGCGATCTATTCGTTCATGCCCGAGATCGTCGAATTCTATACCGGCGAAAAGCCGATCCTCCAGAACGTGCCGACCTGGCGCTGCAGCGAGGCTGACAGCCTGGCCTATGTGCTCGACAACCTGGCCGATCTGGTGGTCAAGGAAGTCCACGGTTCGGGCGGCTACGGGATGCTGATCGGGCCGACCTCCTCGAAAAAGGAGATCGCCGCTTTCGCCGCCAAGCTGCGCGCGCGGCCGGGCAATTACATTGCCCAGCCGACGCTGGCGCTGTCGACCGTGCCGATCTTCGCCAAGGCCGGGCTGGCGCCGCGCCATGTCGATCTGCGCCCGTTCGTGCTGGTGTCCCCCAAGGGGATCGACATCACCCCCGGCGGGCTCACCCGGGTCGCGCTCAAGCAGGGGTCGCTGGTGGTCAATTCGTCGCAGGGCGGCGGGACCAAGGACACCTGGGTACTGGAGGACTGACGCGCCATGCTCGGACGCACCGCCAATGGCGTATACTGGATGGCCCGTTATCTCGAACGGGCCGAAAACACCGCACGCTTGCTCGATGCGGGTTTCCGCATGGCGCTGACCCGCGATGCGGCAAGCAGCCATGATGAATGGCGTTCGCTCATCGCCACGGTCGGGCAGACCGCCACTTTCGAGGCCGTTCACGGCAGCGACTATGCCGGCGACAAGGTCTGGAACTTCCTGCTGCGCGGCCCCGGCAATCCTGGCAGCGTGCTGGCGATGATCGAGGCCGCGCGCACCAATGCCCGCGCGGTGCGCACCGCGCTGACCCGCGAGGTGTGGGAAGCGATCAACGAGAGCTGGATGCGGCTGGGCGAAACGCTGGGGCGCCCCGTGCGCGAGCCGGTGCTGGGCGAAGTGCTGGGCGCGGTGCGGCGGCAGATGACGCTGGTGCGCGGCGCGATGGATGGCACCATGCTGCGCAACGAGATCCACAACTTCACCCGGATCGGCACCTTCATCGAACGCGGTGACAACACAGCGCGCATTCTCGACATGAAGTATTACGTGCTGCTGCCTTCGCTCGCCTGGGTCGGGTCAAGCCTGGATAACGTGCAGTGGGAAAGCGTGCTGCGCTCGGTCTCGGGCGAACGCGCCTATCGCTGGCTCAATGCGGGGGCGATGGACCCGCGCGGGATCGCCAGCTTCCTGATCCTTGATCAGCGCTTCCCGCGCAGCCTGGCCTTCTGCCTTGAAAAGCTGCGCTCCAACCTGCGCTGGCTGGCGCACGAATATGGCCAGGAAACCAGCGCGCACGAACAGTTGCGCGGGCTTGGCACGCGGTTCCACGATATCGGGATCGAGCAGGTGTTCGAAACCGGGCTGCACGAATTCATTGCCGAATTCATTGCCTGCAACCAGCAGGTCGCCCAGGCGGTCGAACAGGATTACAGGTTCTACGCGTGATGCGGCTCAGGATCGGACATACGACGCGTTATGCCTTTTCGCACCCAGTGGTGCACGGGCTGCAGCGTTTGCGGCTGACCCCCAAGAACACCCAGGGGCAGAAAGTGGTGGCCTGGGACATGCAGCTGTCGGGCGCCCGCTTCGAGGTGGACTACGACGATCACAACCACAACCGCACCACCCTGATCTCGGTCGAACCGGGGGTGAGCCATGTCGAGGTGCATTGCGAAGGGGTGGTCGTCACCGCCGACAATCACGGGGTGCTGGGGACGCATTCGGGACAGATGCCGCTGTGGGCCTTTCTGGCGCAGTCGCCGTTGACCCGGCCGGGACCGCGGATGCGCGCGCTGCTGGGGCAGGTGGCGGTGGCGCGCGGCGAAACGCTGACCGCGCTGCACGAACTGAGCCGGGCCATCCTGGATGCCGTGCGCTATGCGCCGGGGGAAACCCAGGTCCACACCTCGGCCGAGGAAGCCGCCGCGCTGGGGCTGGGGGTGTGCCAGGATCACGCCCACATCTTTATCGGAGCGGCGCGGGCGCTCGGCGTGCCGGCGCGCTATGTCTCGGGCTACCTGATGATGGATGACCGCACCGAACAGGAAGCCAGCCACGCCTGGGCCGAGGCCCATGTCGAGCATCTGGGCTGGGTCGGGTTCGACATTTCCAACGGCATCAGCCCCGATGAACGCTATGTCCGCATCGCCACCGGGCGCGACTACGCAGAGGCGGCGCCCGTTACCGGGATGAGCTGGGGGCCGGGGGAATCGCAACTTGAAGTGCGGCTGGCGGTTGAACAGCAGGCCAGCGAACAGTAGGCGGGCGGGAAAGGGGAATCCGGCAGTGACCTATTGTGTTGGCATGATGCTCGATCAGGGGCTGGTGTTGATGAGCGACACCCGCACCAATTCGGGCGTCGACAATATCTCGACCTTCCGCAAGATGTACCAGTGGTCGGTGCCGGGCGAGCGGATGATCTCGATCATGACCGCGGGCAACCTGGCCACCACCCAGGGCGTGATCAGCCTGCTGGAAGAACGCGGCAAGGCCCCCGAGGAGCGTCACAATTCGCTGCTGGAAGCGCCAACGATGTTCCAGATCGCGACCACCGTGGGCAAGCTGCTGCGCGATACGATCGCGGCCAGCGATGCCACCAACGGCCAGGAAGGGATGGGCACCTTCACCGCCTCGATGATCGTGGCGGGGCAGATCAAGGGAATGGAACCCCGCCTGTTCCTGATCTACCCCGAAGGCAATTTCATCGAGGCGAGCTTCGATACCCCGTTCTTCCAGATCGGCGAGACCAAGTATGGCCGCCCGATCATCCTGCGCGGCTATGACCGCGCGATGAGCTTTGAAGATGCGATCAAGCTGTTGATGGTCAGCTTTGATTCGACCATCAAGGCGAACCTTTCGGTCGGGCTGCCGCTGGATCTGCTGGTGGTGGAACGCGATCGGTTCGAACCTGCGCACCAGCGCCGGATCGGGGCCGACGATCCCTATTTCCGTGCGATTTCGGTTGGCTGGGGCGAGGCGCTCAAGCTGGCCTTCGAAAGCCTGCCGGATTATCGCATCGATACTCAGTAGCGGCGCCTAGCGGCAGAACGCCCGGCCGCTGAGTTCCAGATGCAGGTGATCGGCGTGGGCGGCGTTGTAGGCAGGGCCCAGCACCGTGCCAAAGCGTTTGCACGCGCTGGTGTGGATCGCGGCAAGGAAGCGGCGCTCGTCCCCGGTGCCGGCCGTCCAGTTGCCCTTGATCGTGATCCGCCGGCCATCGGCCAGGATAAAGCCCGATACGTCGATGGCGCTGGCCGTGGCGTGGGCGCTGCGGCGATCCGATCCCGCAACGTTGCGGCAATTGTAGCTGCCCATCGTTTCGATCCGCACCAGCGCGCTGCCGAGAATCTGCTGCGCGGCGCGGTCCACGCCGTAGCGCGCCCAGCCGGCAAAGGTTTCGGCCAGCGGGCAGGTTACCGGCCCCAGGTTCGACAGGGCCAGGCTGGCCTGGTCGCTTTTCAGCGTGGAGAGCCGCACCGTGTTGAGCGTTGAACAGCCCGCGCCGTAATACTGGTCGGGCAGGGGGGTGAACAGCGCCCGGCTGGTCGACAATTGGGCCAGGCACCGCCCCGCATCGGGGCGCGGGGTGAACACCATGGTCGAACGGCGCATGGGCGAACGGGTTTCGCGCTGGGTTTGCGGCACGGCCCCGCACGCCGCCGTCAGCAGCAAAATTGCCAAGGATGCCAATGTCGCCGTGGACCTGCGCATGAGCATAGTATCGCACGGTTATGGTTAATTCGGGATGAGGCAAAGCGGTTAACCGGGGCCAAACCACGATCGGATGCTTGACTCCGGGGCTGGGGTCTATAGGAGCGCCGGCGGGCCACGCGGTCCCAACGCCGCGCGTGCTCTCTGCAAGGAGAGAATACATGACTGCACCCCTTCCGGCTCGCAAGCCTGCGCGCCCGCACTTTTCTTCCGGTCCCTGCGCCAAGCCGCCCGGATATGCTCCCGAAAAGCTCGCCACCGAATGCCTCGGCCGCTCGCACCGCGCCAAGATCGGCAAGTCGCGTCTGGCCTATTGCATCGATCTGATGCGCGAAGTGCTGGGCCTGCCCGATACGCACCGCATCGGCATCGTCCCCGGCTCTGATACCGGCGCGTTCGAAATGGCGATGTGGACCATGCTCGGTGCCCGCGGCGTGACCGCGCTGGCCTGGGAAAGCTTCGGTGACGGTTGGGTTACCGATGTGGTCAAGCAGCTCAAGCTCGACGCCACCGTGATGCGCGCCGATTACGGCCAGCTCCCCGATCTCGACAAGGTCGACTGGTCGGATGACGTGCTGTTCACCTGGAACGGCACCACCAGCGGCGTGCGCGTGCCCGACGGCGAATGGATCCCGGCGGACCGCGAAGGCCTGTGCTTTGCCGATGCCACCAGCGCGGTTTTTGCCTATGACATTCCGTGGGACAAGATCGATGTCGCCACCTTCTCGTGGCAGAAGGTGCTG
>JAYSCF010000122.1:0-6093 GCA_041915005.1 Novosphingobium sp. | reverse complement strand
AAGTTGAAGGTCATCGCCACCAACGCTGCCGTGGTCTGGCCGACGATGAAGGCGGCTTCCTTGGGATAGTGGGTGACGAGGAACTGCGCCCCGAACAGGTTGAGCACGAAAGCCAGCACGGCCATGTGGACCACCACGCCCAGCCCGCCGATCGTGCCGAACAGGGCAAAGCGGGTCGGGATGATCCGCCCCAGCCACTTGTCGTAAAGCCCGACGAGAAATTCAAACACCACCGTGCGGTCGAGCTTGCTTTCGCCTTCGGCGCGCGCGGCGAAATTCATCGGCACTTCCTTGATCCGCAGCGGCGCTTCGACCGTGGCGAGGATATCGAGCAGGATCTTGAAGCCCACGCCCGACAGGCGGTGCGCGTCGGCGCGCAGCACTTCGGTGCGCAGCATGAAATAGCCGCTCATCGGGTCGGACAGTTCCACCCCGGTAACCTTGTTGGCGATGCGATTGGCCAGGTTCGAGGCCTTGACCCGGTCGGGCCGGCCCCAGGCTTCGGTGCTGGCGCCTTCGGCAAAGCGCGAGGCATAGGCCAGATCGTGTTCACCGCCCTCGATCGCGGCCAGCATGCCCGGCAGCAGCGCGGGATCGTGCTGATGATCGGCGTCCATCACTGCCACCACGGGCGCGGCGGTCGCGCACATCCCCTCAATCGCCGCAGAAGACAGGCCGCGCCGGCCGATGCGCTGAATCACGCGAACGCGCGAATCGTCCTGCGCAATCGCGCGGGCTTCATCGGCCGTGCCATCGGGGCTGTTGTCATCGACGATGATCACTTCGAAGGTGATCCCGGCCAGCGCGGCATCAAGCCGATCGACCATGCCGCGCAGATTGCCGCGTTCGTTGTAGGTGGGAAGAACGATCCCGAGACGAATGGTCATGTCAGAGCCTTTCCAGCACGGCATCGCCGATCGCGGCGGTCCCGAAGGTGCCGCCCAGATCACCGCCGCGAATGCCATCGGCCAGCGCCTTGGCGACCGCGGCTTCGATCCGCGCGGCCGGCGCTTCCAGCCCAAGGCTGTGACGCAGCAGCATGGCGGCCGAAAGGATCGTGGCCATCGGGTTGGCCAGCCCCTGGCCGGCGATGTCGGGGGCCGAACCGTGGATCGGCTCGTACAGCCCGCTGGTGCCTTCCGACAGCGAAGCCGAAGCCAGCAAGCCGATCGAACCCACGCACATCGAGGCCTGGTCCGAAAGGATATCGCCAAACAGGTTGCCGGTCACGATCACGTCGAACTGGCCCGGATTGCGGACCAGCTGCATCGCGGCATTGTCGACATACATGTGGCTGAGTTCGACATCGGGATAGTCCTTGCCAACCTCGATCACCACGTCGCGCCACAGCTGCGAGGTTTCCAGCACGTTGGCCTTGTCGACCGAACAGAGCTTGCCCTTTTCACCGGCCTTGGCGCGGCCCTGCGCGGCCTTGAAACCGACATGGGCAATGCGGCGCACTTCGTCTTCGGCATAGGACATCATGTCCCAGCCCTGGCGGCGCCCATCGGGCAGGGTGCGGATGCCCTTGTCGCCGAAATAGACATCGCCGTTGAGCTCGCGCACGATCAGCAGATCGATCGCGCCGGCCACTTCAGGACGCAGGGCGGAAAAATCCTCCAGCCCCTTGAACACCCGCGCGGGCCGCAGGTTGGCAAAGAAGCCCAGTTCCTTGCGCAGGCCCAGGATTGCCTGTTCCGGGCGCAGGCTGCGCTCCAGATTGTCGCAATCGGGATCGCCCACGGCGCCGAACAGGATCGCATCAGCGGCGCGCGCGATCTCCAGCGTCGCCTGCGGCAGCGGGTGGCCGTGGCGCTTGTAGGCAGCCCCGCCAACATCGCCTTCGACCAGTTCGAGGCCGGGCAGATCAAGCGCCTCAAGCACGCGCACGGCTTCGCGCGTCACTTCGGGGCCGATGCCGTCGCCGGCGAAAACCGCAATCTTCATGGATCCAAAGCCTTCAACAAATCCGGGCCAAGCGCTCGCGCAGCATGGCGCGGGCTCCCATAACATCGCCGCGCCTTTCGGCAAGCGGATAGCGTTCAAGCCGCTGTCCCTGGGCATCGAATTGGCCAAGCAGCGCGGGCAGATCATCCGCCTCGGGCAGGCCCGGCACCTCGCCATAGCCCAGTTCGCGCAGGACCAGCGCCTCGTAGCGCAGCAGCCCCGGCAACCACCCGCGCGCCGACGGGGCGTGGCACACCGCATCAAGCAGCGCGCCGAGCGCGGCATGGAGCGCGGGAAACGGCTGGCGCTCGGGCAAGGCGGCGGCGGCCAGCGCCGTGGCCCAACCGATCGCGGCAGCGGGAAGCGGTTCGGTCAGCCACGGGCCGCGGCTTTCGGTCAGTTCAATTCTGGCGAAAGGCAGCTGCCCTTCGGTGCGGGCGCGCAGTTCGGCATCGACCACGTTGCCCGGAATCAGCACCGGGCGCAGCTGCCGCCCCCGCCCGCCGGCAACATAGCCGGCGATCAGCCCATGCTCCGCAGTCAGCAGCCGCGCGATCGCAGCCGTTTCGCCGTGGGGGCGAACTGCGCAGACGATGGCAGGAGTGCGAAGCTGCATGGCGCCGGTCTGACCGCAAAGCGCGGCCAACTCAAGCCAGGGAACGCTGGATTACGCCGGATTACTTCTTGGCCTTGGCGGCCAGTGCCGCTTCCAGCGCCGCGACCCGGGCCTTGAGCGCGTCATTCTCATCCAGAGCCTTGGCGGCCATGTCCTTGACCACGTCGAATTCGTCACGGCTGACGAAATCGAGGCCGCCAAAGCTTTCGCGCATGCGCTCACGCGCTGCATCGCGGGCTTCGCGGCCCATGCCGGCAACGGTCCCGGCGGCGCTGTTCAGCAGCTTGGCCAGATCGGCGAGAAGAGGGTTTTCGCTCTGCATCGGTGTCACATGGTCCGGTTCGCGCCGCGTTTCAAGGGTGCAGCGCTATTGCCCGCTCAGCCGAACTGCACGCTGGCCTGGGCCCGGCCGGATTCAGCCCCGTCCGAACCCGGATTGGCATCGAGGAACTGCCAGTTGAGCACGGTCGCGAACAGGCACCAGCCCAGATAGGGCAGCAGCAGCAGCGCAGCGACCGGGCGCACCCGCTGGAAGGCCAGCAGGCAGCCAATCACCGCCAGGTCAAGCACCGCCAGCAGCACCAGCGAAGCCCCGATCCGGTGGGCTGCGAAAAACAGCGGCGACCACGCTAGGTTGAGCACGAATTGCACGGCAAAAACCGTAATCGCCAGACGCCGCCCGGCCGCGCCGTGGGCGGTGATGATCAGCGCCAGCGCCAGCCCCATGGCCAGATAGAGCACGCTCCACACGATCCCGAACGTGGCTGCTGGCGGATAGAGATCGGGCTTGTCCAGCCCGACGAACCACGGGTTGTATTCGGTGCTGCCCGACAGCGCGCCCGAAAGGAAGCCGAGCAACAGCAACAGCGGCGCGAGGAACAGGGTCCAGCGCAGCAGGGCTGCCCGCAGTTGCCCCGGCGATGCAAGCATAGTCATCACTCTGTCCCGATTCGAATTGCGACCATGCGGCGATATTGGCCGGGCTGCGCCAGCGTGGCAATGGCGAGGCGATCGGCCACGGGGCTATCCCCGCCTTGCCGAAATCAGGAATTCCACGTTTCCTTCCGGGCCCTTGATCGGGCTTTCGACAATTCCTTCGACCGCCCAGCCCGAGCTTTCGAGCCATTCGCGCACCTCGTCGCAGACCCGCTGGTGCAGCACGGGATCGCGCACCACCCCGCCCTTGCCCACTTCCTCGCGGCCCACTTCAAACTGCGGCTTGATCAGCGCGACCAGCCGGCACTGCGGCGCGGCCAGCCTCAGCGGCACCTCCAGCACCTTGGACAAGGCAATGAAACTGGCATCGCACACCACCCAGCTGCACGGCGCGGTAATGTGCTGATCGGTCAGGATGCGCGCGCTGGTCTGTTCGAGCACCGTGACGCGGCTGTCCTGCCGCAGCTTCCAGGCGAGCTGGTTGGTCCCCGAATCGACCGCAAAGACATGGGCCGCGCCGTGGCTCAGCAGCACGTCGGTGAAGCCGCCGGTCGAACTGCCGATGTCCATCGCGGTGACGCCGGCGGGATCGAGCCCGAAATGGGCGATCGCATGGGCCAGCTTGATCCCGCCGCGCGAAACCCACGGATGGTCGCGCCCGCGCACGTCCAGCGGCGCATCGGCGGCAATCGCAGTGCCCGGCTTGGCGATCTTGGTTTCCCCTGAAAAGACCAGCCCCGCCAGCACCAACGCCTGCGCGCGGGTGCGGCTTTCGGCATGGCCGCGCTCGACCAGCAACTGGTCAACACGGGTCTTGGGCGGTTTGCTCATGGGTAACAGGCTCTTGTGATGGGGCGCGCCTCATTCCATAGGTGGGCGGTGAAGGCAATTCGTCCCATCGCTCGCCCGCCGGTAACCGTGCTCGCTCTCGGGGTGCTTGGCCTGCTCGCTTCGTGCGCGCCGCCGCCGCCCCCACCGCCTGCGCCGCCCCCGCCGCCGCGCGCGGTGCAGGCACCGGTTCCCCCGGCCCCGGCGGCTCCGGCCGACTGGCGCGATGCACCGGCCACGCCCGGCACCTGGCGCTGGAGCCTGGCCAGCGGCAAATCGGTTGCCAGCTTCGCCAACGATCCCGCCCCCGCGCTGGTCACGCTGACCTGCGAGCGCGCCCAGGGCCTGGTGGTGCTGGCGCGCGCGGTTCAAACCGCAGCGGCCGAGGCCGTGCCGATGGAACTGACCACCACCAGCAGCAGCCATGCCCTGATGAGCGACCCCGGATTGGCCGCCCCCGGCTGGCTGGCCACACCGATCCGCGCGGGCGATCCCCTGCTTGATGCGATGGCCTTTTCCCGCGGGCGCTTTGCCTTGGGCGCGGCGGGCCAGGCCACGCTTTACCTGCCCAGCTGGCCCGAGGTGAGCCGCGTGATCGAGGGCTGCCGCTGAGGGGATTTGGCAGGCCGAAACGCCACGCCGGAAAGACCGATACTGACGGCAAAATAAATCAATGCAAGTCTTGTTGTGAGCCGCGGATTCGCTATCCCTAGGCGCAAGGACGGCACGGCCCCGCCAACGCCGTCACAGCCCCGGAAACGGGCAATCTTTGGCTCTTACAGCGCGAAAGGAGGTGACCGATGTCTCATGGTTCAGCAGGGAGGTCGGTAATCCGCAGCGCGAGGCATTATCGCTGATTGTTCACGCGATAGAGGCCTCGTGAGCGGCGCTTCCGGCCGCTGACCATGCGAAGGGCTGCTTCCGGTTAGGCCGGGGCAGCCCTTCTCATTTTCGCCACCCTTCTCAGTTCCCCCACCCTTCTCATTTCCGGCAGTGCCCGCATGATCGCCTCGCGCCACCGCCCCCTTGGCCTTTGGCGCAATTGCCCCTAAGGAATGGGACATACAAAGTCCGGTTCGTTTATTTCATCCAACTTGCCTTGTTTGAAATTTTCGTTCAAGGCTCGCGTCGCATCACCACAGGAATCCCACTGCCATGTCTGCCCAGAGCCACTTCACCCACCTGCCCCACCCCGCCCCCGCCGCGGCGGACGTGCGCGCGGCGGTGCTGGCCGATCCCGGCTTTGGCAAAAGCTTCACCGACCACATGATCCTGATCGACTGGTCGGAAGAAGCCGGCTGGCACAATGCCACGCTGGCGCCCTATGGCCCGATCCCGCTCGATCCGGCGGCCTCGGTTCTGCACTACGCCCAGGAAATCTTCGAAGGGCTCAAGGCCTACCGGCTCAAGGACGGCGGGATCGCCCTGTTCCGCCCCGAAGCCAATGCCCAGCGCTTCAATGCCTCGGCCCGACGGCTGGCCATGCCCGAAATCGCCGAAAGCCTGTTCGTCGATGCGATCAAGGAACTGGTCGCGGCTGATGCTGACTGGTTCCCCACGGTCGAGGGCGGCTCGCTCTACCTGCGCCCCTTCATGATCGCGACCGAGGCCTTCCTCGGCGTGCGCCCCGCCAAGAGCTACAAGTTCATCGTCATCGCCAGCCCGGCGGGCAACTATTTCAAGTCGGGCGCGCCGGCGGTGTCGATCTGGGTGTCGGACTATACCCGCGCGGCCCCGGGCGGCACGGGTGCGGCCAAGTGCGGCGG
>JAYSCF010000121.1:0-6177 GCA_041915005.1 Novosphingobium sp. | reverse complement strand
CCATGGATAGCGAACGCACTCCCGAACAGATGGTGGCCGGCCTCGTCAAACTGCTCGAGGCCAAGGATCAGGGCGAAGACCGGTTTATCGGCCGGATGAAGCGCGGCGGCGTGGGCCGCGTGTTTGGCGGGCAGGTGATCGCCCAGGCGCTGGCCGCCGCCGAACAGACCGTCGATCCCGCGCGCCCGGCCCATTCGCTCCATGCCTATTTCCTGCGCGGCGGCAGCGAAGGCATGGAGATCGACTACAAGGTCGAACGCGATTTCGATGGCGGCTCGTTTTCGAACCGCCGGGTCGTGGCCAGCCAACAGGGCCGCCCGATCCTCAACCTGACCGCCTCGTTCCAGAAGCACGAGGAAGGGCTGCACCATGTCGATGCGGCGATGCCCGACGTGCCCCCGCCCGAGGAACTCGAATCCGAAAGCGTGGTGCGCCGCCGCTTTGCCGAACAGGCCCGCCCCGAACAGCGCCACCACTTCCTGGCCGAACGCCCGGTGGAAATGCGCGCGGTCGAAGGGCGGCACTGGACCAATCCCCAGCCCGCCCCGCCGCGCTCGCATTCGTGGTTCAGGACCGTGGCCGCCCTGCCTGATGATCCGCGCATTCACCGCGCGATCCTGGCCTTTGCCAGCGACATGACCCTGCTGGGCACCTGCGCCCTGCCCCACGGCCTGTCGTGGGCGCGCGGCGAAGTGGTCAGCGCCAGCCTCGATCACGCGGTGTGGTTCCATGCCCCGTTCCGGGCCGACGAATGGCTGCTCTATGCTACCGACAGCCCGTGGTCGGGCAGCGGGCGCGGGTTCAACCGCGGGCGGATCTTCACCCGCGATGGGCGGCTTGTCGCCAGCGTCGCGCAGGAAGGGATGATCCGCAAGGTCGTGCCCAAGGGCTGAACGCCGTGGCCAGCCCGCTCTATGACAGCATCGGCCTGGACTATGCCCGGCTGCGCCGCCCCGATCCGCGCATTGCCGCGCAGATCCAGCGTGCGCTGGGACAGGCCCGCACCGTGCTCAACGTCGGCGCGGGGAGCGGCTCCTACGAACCCGCAGACCGCGCGGTAACCGCGCTGGAACCCTCGGCCGAAATGATCCGCCAGCGCCCGCCGGGCGCGCCGCCTGTGGTGCAAGGCCGCGCCGAAGCCCTGCCTTTTGCCGATGACGCCTTCGACGCGGTGATGGCGGTGCTGACCGTCCACCACTGGGAGGACCAGCCGCGCGGACTTGCCGAACTGCGCCGGGTATCGCGCGGGCCGGTGGTGATCCTGACCTATGACCCGACCTTTCGCGGGTTCTGGCTGCAGGACTATGTCCCTGGCCTGATCGCGCTTGATGAAGCACAGATGCCGCCGCTGGCCAGCTACGGCGCGGTGCTGGGGCCGGTGCGGGTTGAACCGGTGCCGATCCCGCATGACTGCCAGGACGGCTTCCTGGCGGCCTATTGGCGGCGGCCGGCGGCCTATCTCGATCCGCGACTGCGCGCAGCGATGTCCTCGTTCCGGATGCTGGGTGATGTGACGGCGGCGATGGCCCGGCTCGAAGCCGATCTGGCCAGCGGGGCATGGCACGATCGCTACGGCGCCCTGCTGGAATGCGACAGCCACGACTGCGGCTACCGGCTGGTCACGGCCTAACCGCCCGGGTGGTAAAAATCGTAAATCGTCTGCGCCACGGCGGCTGACACCCCCGGCGCGCACTGCAAGTCTTCCAGCGCGGCCGCGCGAACCCGGCTGGCCGTGCCAAAGTGCAGCAGCAGCGCACGCTTGCGCGCCGGGCCGATCCCCGGGATCTCATCCAGCGGGCTGGCGGTGATTGCGCGGCTGCGCTTGTCGCGGTGGGCGCCGATGGCAAAGCGGTGAACCTCGTCACGCAGCCGCTGGAGCTGGAACAGCAAGGGCGAATTGACCGGCAGCATCTTTTCCCGCCCATCGGGGAAATGGAACACCTCGCGGCCCTCGCGCCCGTGGTGCGGGCCCTTGGCGATGGCGATCAATGGCACGTCCTCGATCCCCATTCCCTCAAGGCAATCGCGCACCGCGCTCATCTGCCCCTTGCCGCCATCGATCAGCACGAGATCGGGCCAGGTGCCGCCATCGCGGTCCGGATCGTCCTCTGCCGCGCGGGCGAAGCGGCGCTGGAACACCTCGCGCATCATGCCATAGTCATCGTTGGTCTGGGCCTGCTTGATGTTCCACTTGCGGTACTGGCCCTTGATGAACCCGTCCGGCCCGGCAACGATCATCGCGCCCAGGGCATTGGCGCCCTGGATGTGGCTGTTGTCGTAAACCTCGATCCGCTGCGGAACGTCCCCCAGTTCGAGGAACTCGGCCAGTTCGGCCATGACCTTGGCCTTGGTGCCGCTTTCGGCCAGGCGCCGTTCCAGCGCTTCGACCGCATTGCGCGATGCCTGTTCGATCAAGCGCCGCCGATCGCCGCGCTGCGGCACGGAAATGTCCACCTTGCCGCCCGCCGCACCGGCCAGCGCCTCGGCCAGCAGCTCTGCCTCCCCCAACGCGCGGTCGACCAGGATCGTGCGCGGCGGCGGCACTTCTTCATAGAACTGGGCAAGGAAGCTGGTCAGCACCTCGGCCTCGTCCAGCCCTTCGGTGTGGCTGGGGAAGAAGGCGCGGTGGCCCCAGTTCTGCCCGCCGCGAATGAAGAAGGCCTGGACCCCGAAATGCCCACCCTTGACCGCAATGGCGAAGACGTCGGCATTGCCCACCCCTTCGGCGTTGATCGCCTGGCTGCCCTGGATGAAAGTTGCCGCGCGCAGCCGATCGCGCAGCAGCGCGGCGCTTTCGAAATCGAGCGCCTCGGCAGCGACCTGCATCTGCGCCTCGATCTCACGCTGGACGGCGCTGGACTTGCCGCCAAGGAAATCCTTGGCCTGGCGCACCAGCACGTCATAGCCCGCGGCATCGATCCGCCCGACGCAGGGGGCAGAGCAACGCTTGATCTGGTAAAGCAGGCACGGCCGGTCGCGCCGGGCCATGAAGCTGTCGGTGCAACTGCGCAGCAAGAACAGCTTCTGCAGCGCGTTGATCGTGGTGTTGACCGATCCGGCGCTGGCGAAAGGCCCGTAATAGTTGCCCTTGGCCTTGCGCGCGCCGCGATGCTTGGTGATCCGGGGAAAGTCGTGATCGGCGCGCAGCAGGATGAAGGGAAAGCTTTTGTCGTCGCGCAGCAGCACGTTGTAGGCCGGGCGATAACGCTTGATCAGCTGCGCTTCCAGAAGCAGCGCCTCGGCTTCGGAATTGGTGGTGACGATCACCATCGAGCGGGTCTGCGCCACCATCCGCTTCAAGCGCAGCGGCAGGCGTTCGACCTGGGTATAGTTGGCCACCCGGTTGCGCAGCGCCCGCGCCTTGCCCACGTAAAGCACATCGCCGCGCGCATCGAGCATCCGGTAAACGCCGGGCTTGGGCTTGAGGGTCGCCAGAACCTCGCGGATCGCCGCCACGCCCGCCTCGATGTCGGGCTGGCTACCCTTGATCGTCGAGGTCGCCCGCTCCTCGTTGAAGCGTTCGTCGCTTTGTGGACCAGGAGGAGGCGAATTGCGCGGCATCGCGACGCAGATAGGTCGAACGAGGCAGGCGCGAAAGGGGCTTGTTGCGGTTGCCCACCTCGGCCACCTTGCGTCCGAGAGGAGCCTGCCCATCATGACCACCCGTCACCTCGTCGATCCCGAGATCCTGCCGCTGATCGACCTGATGTCCCCCCGCGAATTCAGCCGCGAGGATCTGCCCACCATCCGCGCCGAAGCCGAGGCGCGTTTTGCCTTCCTCGGCAATCCGCAGCTTGAGGCAGAGATAAAAGTGATCGACGGCCCCGACGGCCCGCTCGAAGTGCTGTGGTTCGATCCCGCTCCGGGCACCAGCGGACGCGCGGCGCTGCTGCACATCCACGGCGGCGGCATGGTGATCGGTTCGGCCCGTTCGATGCGGCACAATCCTTCGGGACTGGCTTCTGCGCTCGGAATTCCGGTCGCCTCGGTTGAATATCGGCTGGCCCCCGAACACCCCTTCCCCGCACCGCAGGAAGATTGCCTTGCCGCGCTGACCTGGCTTGCCGGCCAAGCCGCCGAGCTCGGCGTCGATCCGGCGCGGATCGGGGTGATCGGGGAAAGCGCCGGCGGCGGACTGGCCGCCGCCGTGGCATTGATGGCGCGCGACCGCGGCGGCCCGGCGCTGGCCGCCCAGTTCCTGACCTATCCGATGCTCGATCACCGCACCGGCGGCGAAGACTGCGCCTATGGCAATCCGGCAACCGGCGAATTCATCTGGACCCGGTCATCGAACCGGTTCGGGTGGGAAGCCTTGCGCGGTGATTATGTGCCCGATGATGCCCGCAAGGGCTGGTTCTCGCCCGCGCTGGCCGATGACCTTGCCGGCCTGCCGCCAACCTGGATCGGCACGGGCAGCCTCGACCTGTTCCTTGACGAAGACCTCGATTACGCCCGCCGCCTGATCGCGGCCGGGGTTGCGGTCGAACTGCATTGCTATCCGGGCGCGATCCATGCCTTCAACGCGGTGGCCGAAAGCCATCTGGCAAAATCGTTCACCCGCGATCTGCTCGGCGCGGCCGCTCGCTTGCTCAAGCTCTAGGCCCGCAGGCGAGCGCCCCGCCGCGTCAGATGGCGTGGCCGTCGATGGTGACCTGGCGGATGCGCCCGTCGCCATCGACAGTGCAGGAAAAGGCCCCGCCATCGGCCCGTCCTTCGACCCGCCAACCATCGCCTGCGCGGTTGACGGCATCGACGCTGTCGACCCGGGTGCGACCGCGATCGACTTCGTCCATGCAGCGGTTGATTGCGGAATTGATCCCGCCGCCCTCGCTCCATTGCGGGCGGTCGTCCACGCCGTATCCCGCCGTGGCCGGCGGCGAATAGCGCGGCTCGGGCAAAGGTGCGCGCTGGTCGCGGTTCTTGGCGCCGTTGCTGGCCGCTCCGGCGATCACGGCAATCCCGCCGAGGATCAGCAGCCCGGTCAGAATGTCGCCGCCGTCGATTCCGTCGCCGTGGTGACGCTCGCCGCGCCATCCCCCGTCCCAACCGGAGCCGCCCCAGCCCGGCCCCCGGGCCAGTGCCGGGGTGGCCGCCATCGAAAGCGCCGCTGCCGAAGCCAGCATGGCCGAAATCCGCGAAATCTTGCGCATTACACTGCCCTCCAGCGCCGCCGCGCGGGCAACGGCCCGCGAATCGATGCGCCTATCTTATTGATATGATTAGGCGGTTCAAGCTTTCGCGCGCCTGAACCGCCCATCACTTGTCCACAGCTCAGAGCCCGCGGATCCCGTCAAAATCGAGGTCTACCACCCGCCCACGCTCGATCCGGCAGGTGAACGAACCGCTGTCATAACCGCGCAGGTTGCTGTTCCACCCGCGATAGTCACCGCCCCAGCCCCGGCCATAGTTGCCCTCGCCACCGCGCCACCCGTTGCCGAAAGGGTTGACCGCAATCCGGCCGCGGACCTCATAGCCATAACGGGTATCGCGCACCTGGCGGATGTCGGTCACGTCGGCCCGGCCATAGCTGTAGCGGCTGGCCCCGCGTTCTGCGGCATAGACGCACTGTTCGACCGCCTGGCGCGGATTGCCATAGGCATAACGATCGCGGTCGCCGTAACCATAGCCGTCGTTCGTCCCGTAGCCCGCCCGGTCATAGCGATAGCCGTCCTCGCGGTAATCGCGGTCATTGCGGCTGGCCGCCGTGGCGATCGCGGCGATCCCGCCGATCACCAGCGCCCCGGCGATCACATCGCCTGCGCTGATCCCGTCGTGCCCGCGCCCGCGCCCTTCGGCAAAAGCGGGAGACACCGAAGCACCGGCCATCGCGCCCGCCGCGATGGTGCCGACAAGAGCTTTGGTCAGAGTCTTCATGGCAATTCATCCTTCAAACCCGACCGGACGGAACTGTCCGGCGTTGAGGATGGTCTAGCGATTCGCGGGTGGCGCGATGCTGAACTCGCCTGTTAGGCATCGTTCATGTTTGGACTTAATTTTATGAACGGAATTTCCTGCGGCATTGCGTTGCCGATGCATGCAAAAAGGCGGCTGCAAGCATGGAGCTTGCAGCCGCCTTTTGAGTATCCTTTCGACGCGAACGTCGGCCGGCTTATTCGGCTTCGTCGGTGAACACCGGACCCGAATCCTGGCCCTTGGCCGAGGTGTCGCGGTCAACCA
>JAYSCF010000120.1:0-6240 GCA_041915005.1 Novosphingobium sp. | reverse complement strand
GGCGATCTTGGCCACCGTGGCAGTATCAACCGACATTGTTTCGACTCACTCAGTTATGGTGCGCCGAGGCCGCAGGATGCGGCACAGCGGCGCCAGACCATTGCGCGTTACTTGCCTTCGGCGGGAGCGGCCGGCTTCTTGCCGCCCTTTTCAGCGGCAGCGGCGGCTTCCATCGCCTTCATCTGCTCGGCCTGCATTTCCTGCTCGGCCGAAGCGCGGCTTTGCACCTTCAGCAGGTCGATTTCAAAGTGCAGGTCGGTATCCGGCGCGATGCCCGGAGCGCCTTCCTTGCCATAGGCCTTTTCCGACGGGATCACGACCTTGTACTTGCCGCCCGGCTGCATCTTCTTCAGCGCTTCGACGAAGCCCGGAATGACGCCCTGCAGCGGCAGCTTGGCGCCTTGCGCCTCGTCGAACACCTTGCCGTCAGGCAGAGTGCCCTTGTAATTGATCGTGACGACGTCGGCCTCGGTCGGGGTGGCACCAGTGCCGGCCTGGACGGTTTCAACCGAAACGCTGGGCGGCAGGCTGGTCCAGACGACTGCGCCGGCGGCCAGTGCGGCAGCGGCCACGCCCAGCCAGAGCTTGGTCAGCGCGCCCTTGGCGATCGGCTGGAGCGGTACGCGGGTGATTTCGGTCATCGGGTTTCCCTGTCTGATCAGAACGAGTCTGGAAGATATGCAAAAGGGCGCGGAAGCCTCCGCGCCCTCATGGCTTATCGCAAGCTGCGGTTCAAGCTTGCAACGGCGTTTTACTTGACGCCGTCACGCTCCATCCGCTTGCGCTCCATCTTGCGGGCGCGGCGCACGGCAGCGGCCTTTTCACGGGCGCGCTTTTCCGAGGGCTTTTCAAAGTGACGGCGCAGCTTCATCTCGCGATACACGCCTTCACGCTGCAGCTTCTTCTTGAGCGCGCGCAGGGCCTGCTCGACATTGTTGTCGCGGACGAGAATTTGCATAAACCGACACACCTCACGAACAAAAAGGTCAGAACCCCGCGTCATCCGAGTGCGGGGGAGCACCCTTTTATAGCTAAAAAGATTATCCGCCGAATCCGCAAGGAACGGCCAAACAGGCGGGCCCGCTAGCAGAGCTCCCCCCCCTTGGCAAGAGATTGCAGCACAAATGCCGCGCTGGCGTGGGCAGGAAATGCGCAGGCTGTCGCAAACCCGTCATATCGCTGCGGCACGGTTGCGGCATGATCGCCCGCTTTCCCGCCCCCGTTCATGCCTTGCGCCGCCGCCTGCGGCAACTGCGCGCGCTGGGGGCGCTGGCCGGGGTGCTGGCGATTGCCCCGCTGTGGGCATTGGCCCGCCCCGCACCGCTGCGCCGCGCGCTGGCGGTCGGTGCCTGGGCGCTGCTGCTGCGCGGCTTCAACATCACCGTGCGCCGCCACGGCCCGATTCCAGCCAGCGGCAGCCTGATCGTCGCCAACCACATTTCGTGGCTCGACATCGCAGTGCTGGCGCGGACCTGCGACGCCGGCTTCATCGCCAAGGCCGAAGTGGGCCGCTGGCCGGTAATCGGCATGCTGGCCCGGCAGCTCGGCTGCCTGTTCATCGAACGCGAGGCCCGCGCCGCCCTGCCCGGCGTAATCGCGAGGATGGACAGCTATGCCCCGCGCCGCGGATTGATCCTGTTTCCGGAAGGCACCACCGGCGATGGCACCGCGCTGCTGCCGTTCCGTTCCAGCCTGTTTGCGGCAGCCGGCGAACGGTGGGCGGCGGTGCAGCCCGTGACCCTGGCTTATCGGCGGCAGGGTGGCACCGCGCTGTGCCCGGTGGAGCGCCGCCGGATTGCCTGGCTGGGGGACGATGCGCTGCTGCCCCATGCCATGGCGCTGGCGGGCGCGGGCGGGGCCTCGATCGACCTGTGGTTCGAGGCGCCCATTGCCCCGGGCCCGCGCAAGGCCGTGGCAGAGGCCTGCCGCGCCGCGATCGCCGCCCGGCTGGCAGCGATCACGGCAGACGATCAGGCCGCGACGCTGAAGCGCGCGGCGTAGCGTTCGGTAATCCGTTCGACCGGCATCACGATGCAGACATCGACCGTGTTGAACGCATGGTCGACAAAGGCGCCTTCGCCAACCATCGCGCCCAGCCGCAGATAGGCCTTGACCAGCGGCGGCAGCGCCAGCAGCGCCCGGCGCCGATCGTAGCTGCCGGGGGCCAGCGCGGTCCACTGCGCGGTCTTGCCCGCCAGGACCTGCGGCCGCAGGTCTGCCGGCGCGAGGTGGTTTTCGAACAGATAGGACAATGCGGCCGCGTGGCGCTGGGCATCGGTTCCGGGGAACGAGGCGCAGCCGAACAGCAGGCCGATCCGGTGCTGGGCGATATAATCGCTGATCCCGCGCCACAGCAGCGAAATCGTCGCGCTGGTGCGATAGGGCGGCAGCACGCACGAGCGCCCCAGTTCAAGCAGTTCGCCCCGCCCTGGCTGGCCATCCGGCGCAGGCGCCGACAGCGCGCCCAGATCAAATTCACCCGCCGAATAGAACCCGGCATGGGCCCGCGCCACGCTTTCGCGCAGCAGGCGATAGGTGCCAATCACCATGCCGCCCGGCGCGGCATCCTCGTCGATCACCAGCAGGTGATCGCACAGCGCATCATAGGCATCGGCATCGAGGCCAATGGTCGCGCCCACTTCGGGCGTGGCCCCCATCTCGTCGAAAAACACCTGCCAGCGCAGCCGCTGCACGGCGGCAAGGTCGGCTTCGTCGCGGGCCAGGCGCAGCGACAGCTGCCGCTTCGCGCCATCGATCAAGGTGGTCTGTTCCATCAGGCAGTCTCCGGTCCGGTTTGCCCGATCATAAAGCGGCGATGTGACGGTCCCTTTGCGAAACGGTTATGGTTTGGTGACAGTTCCCGCGGCCCGCCCGGGCAAGGGAGTGGCGCAGATCGCGCCAAGCGGCTAAGGGGCTGCGATGAACCCGCCCACCTTCCTTGCCTCGTCGCTCTACGTCATGCTTGGCGGCGGGGCCGGCGCGTGGCTGCGCTATCTGGTCGGGCGCCTGTGGACCCGGGCAATCGGCCCGGTCGCGGCCAGCAGCTTTCCCGTTGCCACCTTGAGCGTCAACGTGCTGGGCAGCTTTGCCATGGGCCTGCTTGCTGGCTGGCTGGCGCGGCACTCTGCCAGCGCCGGGCTGGGCGGCGAAGGCTGGCGCCTGCTGCTGGGCGTCGGCGTGCTGGGGGGCTTCACCACCTTTTCCGCCTTCAGCCTGGAACTGGCGCTGTTTATCGAACGCGGCGCGTTCGGCACCGCGGCGGTCTATGCCAGCGCCTCGCTCGCCACCGGGGTGGCCGGGCTGTTTCTGGGCCTTTTGACGATGAGAGTTTTGGGATGAACGATACCGTCCGCCAATTTACCGTAGGCGCCGACGATGACGGCGTGCGGCTGGACCGCTGGTTCAAGCGCCACTTGCCGCAGATCGGCTTTGCCACGGTCAGCCGCTGGGCCCGCACCGGACAGATCCGGGTCGATGGCAAGCGCGCCGATCCCGCCGACCGGTTGGCCGCGGGCCAGGTGCTGCGCGTGCCCCCCGGCGGCGACACGCCCGAACGCCAGCCCCGGACCCGCAAGCCCCTGACCGAGGCCCAGATCGAACTGGCCGATTCGATGGTCATCACCCAGGATCGCGCCGCGATCGTGCTCAACAAGCCGCCGGGCCTGGCCACCCAGGGCGGCAGCGGCACTTTCGAACATGTCGACGGGCTGCTGGATGCCTTTGCCGAAACCGGCCCGCGCCCGCGCCTGGTTCACCGGCTCGACAAGGATACCTCGGGCGTGCTGCTGATCGCGCGCACCCCGGGCAGCGCATCCTATTTCTCCAAGCGCTTTTCCGGGCGCACCGCGCGCAAGATCTACTGGGCGCTGATCATCGGCGTGCCCGATATCGAGGATGGCCTGATCGACCTGCCGCTGGCCAAGCAGCCCGGCACCGGCGGCGAAAAGATGATGGTCGACCAGTCTGAACACGGGCAATCGGCCAAGACCCGCTACCGCGTGCTCGACCGCGCCGGCAACCGCGCCTGCTGGGTCGAACTGCAACCCCTGACCGGGCGCACTCACCAGCTGCGCGTCCACATGGCCGCGATCGGCCACCCGATCGTGGGCGATGGCAAGTATGGCGGGCAGGATGCCTTCCTGTCGGGCAGCATCAGCCGCAAGATGCACCTCCACGCGCGCCGCCTGATCATCGACCATCCCGATGGCACCCCGCTCGACGTGGTGGCAGAGCTGCCCGAACATTTCGCCGCCAGCATGGAAAACCTCGGCTTCGATCAGGCCGATGGCGCCGCGCTGCCCGATGCCCCCAAGCTGCCCGAGCGCGAAGCCCGCAAGGCCGCAGCCAAGGCCCATGCCAAGCAATACCGCAAGGAGCGCAAGGGCGAACGCCGTTCGCGCGGCGATGCCAGCGACGGCCCGCCGCGCAAGAGCCGCGGTCCGACCAAGGGCAAGGGTTCGCCCAAGCCGGTGGGCAAGCCCGCTGGCAAACCTGCGGGCAAGCCGGCCGGCCGCCCCGCCGCAAAGCCCGCCGCGCGCCGCCCTGCTGCCCGCCCGCCCAAGCGCTAGGCCGCGGCGATGCCCGTCAAACTGGCGATCTTTGATTGCGATGGCACGCTGGTCGATGGCCAGGCCGGGGTCTGCAACGCGATGGACGCGGCCTTTGCGGCTTGCAGCCTGACCCTGCCCGACCGGCATCAGGTGCGCCGGATCGTCGGCCTGTCGCTGCCCCAGGCGATCCGCCTGCTGGTGCCAGACGCGGACGAGGATCTGCGGGCCGAGATCGACCGCACCTACCGCGAGGCGTTCCGCGCCGCGCGTGAAAGCGGCGAGCTGACCGAGCCGCTCTATGCCGGGATCCGCGACTTGCTGGACGGCCTGCGCGTCGATGGCTGGACGCTGGGGGTCGCCACCGGCAAGGCCCAGCGCGGGCTGGATCATTGCCTGGCGGTGCATGGCCTGGCGGGGCATTTCGCCACGCTCCAGACGGCCGACTACCACCCCTCCAAGCCGCACCCCTCGATGATCGAGCAGGCCCTGGCCGATACGCTGGCCCTGGCCGATGACGCTGTGATGATCGGCGATACGCAGTATGATATCCAGATGGCGGTCAACGCCGGCGTGCGCGGGATCGGCGTCGATTGGGGCTATCACACGCCGGACGAACTGATCGCCGCCGGGGCCGTGGCGGTGGCCACCAGCCCGGCCCATCTCAAGGATTTGCTGGCATGACCCCTGCTCCCGAACGCGATCCCGCCAAGCGGCGCTTCTTTGCGCTGCAATTGATCCGCCTGTCGGGCGCGGCCCTGGCCATGACCGGCCTTGGCACGATGGCGGGCAAGCTGCCTCTGCCCTTCCCGGTTGGCGTGGTGCTGTTCATCGCCGGGCTGTTCGACCTATTCTTCTTCCCGATCATCCTTGCCAAGCGCTGGAAAAGTCCGCCGCAATGAAACGCTTCTACACCTCTGCCACCGCCGCACCCGTGGGGGATGGCTGGTCGGTCATGCTCGATACCCGTCCGCTCAAGACCGTGGGCGGCCGTCCGCAGGTCGTGCCCACCGAGGCATTGGCCGCCGCCTTGGCCGCCGAATGGGAGGCCCAGGGCGAAGAGATCAATCCCGCCGCCTTCATGCTGCGCGACATGGCCGACCATGCGCTCGACGTGGTTGCACCCGACCGCGCCGATGCCATCGCCACGCTGCTGCGCTACGCCGAGACAGATACGCTGTGCTACCGCGCCGAGCCGGACGAGCCGCTCCACGCCCGCCAGGCCGAGGTGTGGGAACCGCTGCTGACTGCCGCCGAAGCGCGCTGGGACGTGCATTTCGAACGGATCGGCGGGGTGATCCACCGCGCCCAGCCCGAGGCCACGCTCAAACGGCTGGAACAGGTGCTGGCGGCGAAAGACAATTTCGCGCTGGCCGCGCTGACCACGCTGACCACGCTGGCCGCATCGCTGGTGATCGGGCTGGCCGCGCTCGACGGTGATCAGGACGCGGAAACGCTGTGGGCCGCGGCCAATCTTGAAGAGGATTGGCAGGTCGAACAGTGGGGCCAGGATTACGAGGCCGAGGCCCGCCGCCAGCGCCGCCTTGGCGCCTTTGCCGCCGCGATGGCGTTTGCCCGGCTGGCGCGTTCCACTTAAGTGGAAGCAACACCGGCCCGCTGTTTCAGCCTAACTGAAACAAGCCCTAACTTCCCATCCAGTCGGCAACCTGCCTGGCGACATCGTTCGCCGCAC
>JAYSCF010000119.1:0-6245 GCA_041915005.1 Novosphingobium sp. | reverse complement strand
CGTTGACCGCAACCTTGAGATCGTCGGTTGCCACATAATCGCTGGTGCCTTCGAAGCGCATGGATCCTCCCCGCTCGTTTAATCGTGCAATTAAGCGTGAGGGGATAAGTGCAGCCGCAGCCGGTTGCAAGCTGCAATCAGTTCGGATCCACGGTGTAGTGCAGCCGGGTCACGCCGTTGGCCGGCAGGTCGATGCGGAAGATCGGCTGGCCATCCTCCTGCTCGACCGGCAAGCTGGCACGGCGGATCTTGGCAGTGCCGTAGAGCTGAAGCTTGAGTTCGAGCCGCACCGGATGGTCCGCGGCGTTGCTGAGCGTGAATTGCTCGACGCTTGCACCGCTGCGCCACAGACCGAGCATGGCCGCAGGCAGGTCGGCGGGCTCTGCATCGCCGGCCTTGGGATCGCGGCGCAGGGTGCGGCGGCGGCCTGTGACGTCCGGCGCGGTGCCGAGCGCCAGTTCCAGCTTTTCACCTTCCGCCGTATCGCGCAGCACAGGCTGGCCGAGCAGCATGGTGCGGCCCCAATGATCCTGTTCGATCACGAAGGCGCCAGCCGGCAGCGGCAGGCCGAGCTTGTGGTCCTTGTCGTTGCGGGTTCTGAGCAGGGCCACCGCGGAAAAGAGCTGTTCGGGCGCGTAGTGGTTGGCGGCCTGGGTGCTTAGCCGGTAGATCCGCTCGACCGGCACGCCTGCTTGATCGACCAGCCGGGTCTGCTTCATCTGCTGCGCGGCAACCGTGGTGCGCTGCGGCACGCGGTAAAGCTTGAGATCGCCGAGCTGCTCGGGCGGCGGCGGCGGGGCAGGGGCCATGACCGCGGCCGGCATCGGCGCCGCCATGTCATAGCGCACGCCCTTGGCGCGCTGGGCGGTGACCATGATCTCCTCGGCCAAGGCGCCCGTGGCAGCGGTCCAGGGATGGACCAGTTCATAGGGGCGTTCGGGCTTCAGCGGCACGTCGCTGGTGGTCTGCAACGGCCAGCACCGCGCCACCACCTGCGGTTCGGCAGAGATGAAACGGCGAACGTATTCGCGATTCAATCCCCCCGCGACGATCTGGGTGCGGGCATCGGCCAGACTGACCGAATTGCCATTGGCCAGCGTGATCCACCCGCCGAGGTCGAGCGTTTTTCCATCGGGCGAGAGGTGCGCGGTGTAGTTCGCGCTCCAGTCGAAATTCTCGGCAATGTAGGTCAGCGTGACCTGGGCGGTGGCGGCGCGGGTGCTGCGGGTCTTCACGCTCAATGTGGGCTGGGCATAGAGCCCTTCGCCGCCGCGCGCATAGCTGAAGGTTTCGGGCAGGCCGGAACATTGGAGCGCCTCGTTGCCAGCGGCGGTTTTGAACACCACCCCGTCTGGCGTGGCGGAAACCAGCGTGGCGGGGATCAGGCGAACCTTGCCCGTGGAGCGATCGGTGCGTTTCAGCGTCAGCACCTTGCCCGCCGTGGCCCGGGCCAGCGCTGAGGGGGAGAGCAGGGCGGCATTGCGGTTCTTTTCGATCACCCCGCCGGGCAGCCCGGCAATGATCGCGCTGGCCGGGATGATGCCATCGGCCACCCCTTCAAAGCGCAGATCGCTTTCACCCGCGGGCAGCGTGACGGTGCGGGTTTCGGTAATCACGGCAAAGCCGCCCAGCGCATCGAGGCTGATCGATCCGCCATTGCGCATGGGCGCGCGGTAGATCGTCACCGACAGATCGCTGGGCGCGGAGGCCGCGATTTCACCGGCCAGCGCGGGCGGCGCAGCCAGCGCCGCGCCGAGCAAGGGGATCAGGGATCGGCGCAAAGCGGCGGCCCTGTCAGTAGCGCGAATCGAACGTAGCGGTGAGGTCGGTCTTGCCGTTTGCCGGAACGGTCACGTTCCAGCCCACCGAGTCCGCGTCGAGCCGCTCGCTCTTCTGGCTTTCGCTCGCCACCTTGGTGTCACCCCACAGGCCCGATTGCACCACCCGCACGGTGACGGGCTTGGGCAGGGCATTGCTCAGGGTATAGCGCATCGCGGTGGACCAGCGGTTCTTGCCGGTTTTGCTGCGGCTTTCGACCACCGGCTGGATCTTGACGTCAAAGGCATCGCCGGTGCTGATCGCCAGCTTCGATCCCATCGGGGTGTGGCCGATCGCGTGTTCGCCGATGAACTGGGCGGCCCCGCGCGAATCCTTGAGGTAAAACCGCACCACCCCGGCGGGGAGCTGATCGCCCAGCCCGCCCTTGGCTGAATTGCTGAACTGGTAGACGGTCGCTGCGCTGATCGGTTGGTCGGAAGTCTGCAGCCAACCCAGCCGCGCCTCATAGCCGTGGGTGGCCGGTGCGCCGTGGACATCGAGGAAGCTGACCTGCTTGGTCTGGAGGTTGGCGATCGTGGTGCGTTCGGCCAGGGGGTAGAGGTAATAGTCCCCCAGCCGTTCGCGCGTGCCGCTTTCGGTGCCGGCTTCAACCAGGGTGTCATCGCCCCGGCGATAATCGCCGCCCTGTTCGATCAGGCGGGGATTGCCCGCGACCAGCACGGTGTTGGCGTTCTGATAGGTCGTGCCCGAATTGTTGGTCAGCGTGACCCAGCCCTGGACATCGATCGCGCCCTTGGCCTCGTCGAACAGCGCGACATAGTCGGCCCGCCAGCCGAGCCCCGGGGTGAGATACCGCAGCGCCGCCTCGCGCGTGCCGGGGGCGGCCTGGACCGTGACCGACAGCGTCGGATCGGCGCGCATGTTTGATGGCACGTGATCGAAGATCACCCGCACCGGCAGGCCATCGTCGCGCAGCACTTCGATGCGGTTGCCGATCTGCAGCACGACCCCGCCATTGGCTGCCAGCACCACCGCCTGTTCGCGGGTTTCGGCCCCGGTGGCGGGATTGGTGCGGACCAATGTGATCGTCTGCCCGACCGCGTTTTCCATGATCTTAGCCGGCGAGAGCAGGTCATAGTCGAAGTTCTGCTCGATCACCGCCATGTCGGTGGCGGCAAGGCTGGCCGTTTCGGGGCGGATCTGGGCCGAGACGTTCTTGAATTCGATCCGCTGGCGCCCCCCGGTGAAGGTCACCGCACGCACATCCTGCACCAGCGCCTGGTTATTGGCATAGATCGTGATGTCGATCCCGGGCTCGGCTGAGGCGGCGGTGGACAGCGCGATCAGCGAGGCGGCAGCAATCAAGGGCAGGCGGGGCATGGCGCGGCTCCGTGTTCCGGTTACGCGAAATACCCTAGCGCCCGATTCTGTCAGCGCAATGAACCAGTTGGAATGGGCGGATCAGGCGTCGATCAGTTCGGGGTCAAGTTCGCCCGCGCGGTTCTGGATGAACATGAACCGCTGGGCGGGGTCGCGCCCCATCAGCTTTTCGACCAGATCCTTCACCGCGGCCCGGCCTTCGTATTCGGGCGGCAGAGTGATGCGCAGCAAGCCGCGCTTGGCCGGGTCCATCGTGGTTTCGCGCAGCTGCTGCGGGTTCATTTCGCCCAGGCCCTTGAAGCGCGAGACTTCGACCTTCTTGCCCTTGAACTGGGTGGCTTCCAGTTCGGCGCGGTGCGCATCGTCGCGGGCATAGGCGCTCTCTTTGCCGGCGGTCAGGCGGTAGAGCGGCGGCTGGGCAAGGTAGAGATGCCCGCGCCGCACGATTTCCGGCATTTCCTGGAAGAAGAAGGTCATCAGCAGGCTGGCGATGTGCGCCCCGTCGACATCGGCGTCGGTCATGATGATGACGCGGTCATAGCGCAGGTTATCTGCGTTGCAGTCCTTGCGGGTGCCGCAACCGAGCGCGAGGCCAAGGTCGGCGATTTCGCTGTTGGCGCGGATCTTGTCGGCCGTCGCGCTGGCAACGTTGAGGATCTTGCCGCGGATCGGCAGGATCGCCTGGGTCTTGCGGTCGCGGGCCTGCTTGGCGCTGCCACCGGCCGAATCCCCTTCGACGATGAACAGCTCGGTTTCGCCGCTGCCTTCGCCCGAACAGTCAGTCAGCTTGCCGGGCAGGCGCAGCTTGCGGGCATTGGTCGCAGTCTTGCGCTTGACCTCGCGTTCCTGCTTGCGGCGCAGGCGATCGTCCATGCGCTCCATCACCGCGCCGAGCAGCGCCTTGCCGCGCTCCATGTTGTCGGTGAGGAAGTGGTCGAAGTGGTCGCGCACCGCGTTTTCGACAAGGCGCGAGGCTTCGGGGCTGGTCAGGCGGTCCTTGGTCTGGCTCTGGAACTGGGGGTCGCGGATGAACACCGAAAGCATCACTTCGCTGCCGGTGACGACGTCCTCGGGCGTGATGTCCTTGGCCTTCTTCTGGCCAACCAGTTCGCCAAAGGCGCGCATGCCCTTGGTCAGCGCGGCGCGCAGGCCGGCTTCGTGGGTGCCGCCATCGGGCGTGGGAATGGTGTTGCAGTAATAGCTGTAGGCCCCGTCCGACCACAGCGGCCATGCCACGGCCCATTCGACCCGCCCTTGTTCCAGGCCTTCGTCGCCCGCCGGGAAATCCTGCGATCCGGAAAAGAACTGGCTGGTCACGCATTCGCGCGCGCCGATCTGTTCCTTGAGGTGATCGGCCAGGCCACCGGGGAACTGGAACACGGCCTCGGCGGGCACGTCCTCGCTCGCCAGGCTGGCGGCGCACTTCCAGCGGATTTCGACCCCGGCAAAGAGATAGGCCTTGGAGCGCACCAGCTTGAACAGCCGGGCGGGCTTGAATTTCGCGTCTTCGCCGAAGATTTCAGGATCGGGGATGAAGGTTACGCTGGTGCCGCGGCGATTGGGCGTGCCGCCGAGGTGCTGGAGCGGACCGGTTGGAGCCCCGCGCGAGAATTCCTGCGCCCACAGTTCCTTGTTACGGGCCACTTCGATCCGGGTGAGCGTCGACAGCGCATTGACCACGCTGACGCCGACCCCGTGCAGGCCGCCCGAGGTGGCATAGGCCTTGCCCGAAAACTTCCCGCCCGAGTGGAGCGTGGTGAGGATCACCTCAAGCGCCGACTTGCCCGGATACTTGGGGTGTTCATCAACCGGGATGCCGCGCCCGTTGTCGGTGATGGTCAGGCGGTTGCCTTCCTCCAGGCTGACCTCGATGCGGTTGGCATGGCCGGCCACGGCCTCGTCCATCGCGTTGTCGAGCACTTCGGCGGCAAGGTGGTGGAATGCGCGTTCGTCGGTCCCGCCGATATACATCCCCGGACGCCGGCGAACCGGTTCGAGCCCTTCGAGGACTTCGATCGCGGAGCCGTCATAGCTTTCGCCGGTGGATGCGGGCAGCTTGTCAAACAGGTCATCGGCCATGGGCGAGCTATACGGCCTGGGGATTCCGCCGCGCAAGCGCCCGCGGCAGGTTATCGTCAGTCCGCAAAGCGCGTCGGGGCGGCGTCGATGATGGTAACTCCGCCAGTGCGTGCCTCGCGCACTTCAAGCGCGCGTTCGCCGCTGCCATCGGGCGAAAAGCGGAACGGACCGTCGAGCCCCAGGAACCCGTCGTGATCGGTCAGCCGGGCCAGCGGGAAGGGCGTGCCAACCTTCCAGTCGCGCGCGATCCGCACCGTCAACAGGACGCTGTCATAGCCCATGGTCGCAACCCGGTAGGGCGCGGTGCCGAACCGGGCCTTGTAGCTGTCGGCAAACTGGCGAAAGCGGGCGTCGGAAATCGCCGCGAACCAGGCGCCGCGCAGCGCCGGGGTGGCGCCGATCACGGTTTCCCCGCTCCACAGTTCGGTGCCAAGCAGGCGCGGCGCATCGCTTTTCGCGCCCCGCAGCTGCGGCGCGGCCATGGCGGCGAAGCGGCCGCCATCGGCGATCAGGATCGCATCGGCGCTGCCCTTGGCCTTGAGCCGGCGCGCGGCGCTGATGATCGACGTGTTCGAGCGTTCGTAGCTTTCGCTCGCCACCAGCGTGCCGCCAGACTTGACCACCGATTGCTGGAACGCGCCCTTGGCCCGCGTGCCATAGTCCCCGGCGGGGTAGAGCAGCGCAAACCGCCGCGCGCCTTGCTTGCCAGCATAGCTGACCACGCGGTTGATCGACGTTGTCGGGCTGGTGCCCATCACGAAGACATCGGCAGAGGCCACCGCGGCATCGCTGCTGTAGGTGATCAGCGGCACCTTGGCAGGCCGGGCGATCTGCGTGGTGGTGGCGATATCGCCATCAAGGATCGGGCCAAGGATCAGGCGGTTGCCATCGTGCAGCGCCTTGCGGGTGGCATCGGCCGGGCCGCTGGCGGTGTCATAGGTCGTGATGCGGATGTTCTGCGCGTTGGTATCGAGCAGCGCCATCGTGGTGGCATTGGCGATCGACTG
>JAYSCF010000118.1:0-6303 GCA_041915005.1 Novosphingobium sp. | reverse complement strand
CGGAAATCTCGGGCATCAGCCAGTCGACGAAGCACCACACCGGGCCGTCAAAGCGCGTGTCCGGGATTTCGGGCCCGATCGGCATGGCACGCAGTTCGGGCCGCACCCGCAGCAGGCTGGCAATCAGGTTCGGGTCCTGGGCAGTAAGCAGAACAGTCATCGGTCCGGTCACGACAATAAAATCCAGAGCCGTGAGCATGGCCGCTGCAGATGACGGATTTATGACGCTTTTTCGTCAGAATATCGCGTGTCGCATTGGTGTCATCATAATGTCGTGCACGTGTCCGCAAACCGTCGCGGCGCTGCAATCGGCAAGGCCTAGCTGGACCCCGGCAACCGGGAAAACGCGACTCGCAAAGGTGCGGCGCGACCAGACCCCAAGCTTCGCTGTAACCCAATGAGGGACCATAGACATGATCCGCCCTGCTACCAGGATTTCCGCTTCGCCTATCGCTCTTGGCGCCGCGCTCGCCGTGGCGCTTGTTGCTGCGCCGGCCTTTGCCGATGACGCCGCTGCCGCCGACACCACCGCGCAGGACAACTCGGGCCTGACCGAAATCGTCGTGACCGCCACCAAGCGCGAGACGAACCTTCAGCAGACCCCGATCGCGATCGCGGTCATGGGTGATGAAGACATCAAGAAGCGCCACGTCCAGAGCCTGATCGACCTGGCCGACGGCGGCGTTCCCAGCCTGCGCGTCTCGACCTTCGAAGCCCGCCAGTCGGCGCTGACGATCGGTATCCGCGGCATCGTGCCGTTCGACGCCAACCAGACCGCGCGCGACCAGGGCGTGGGCGTTTACATCGATGGCGTTTACCTCGGCCGCCAGCAGGGCCTCAACGCCGCCCTGTTCGACGTCCAGCGCATCGAAGTGCTGCGCGGGCCGCAGGGCACGCTGTTCGGCCGTAACGCCGAAGGCGGCGCGCTGAGCATCGTCACCAAGGAACCGACCGGCGAATTCGGCGGCCGCGTGGCTGCCGGCATCGGCAACTACGGCAGCTATTCGACCGAAGCCCACGTTGACTTCCCCGAAATGGCCAATGTCGCCGTGAAGGTCGACGGCCTGGTCCAGCATCAGGATCCGACCGTGAAGAACCCGCTGGCCGGCCAGGCTGGCTGGAACCAGTATCAGCGCGCCGGCGGCCGCATTTCGGCCAAGTGGCGCCCGTTTGACGGTTTTTCGGCCACCGTGTCGTATGACAAGGCCAAGGACGAAAACACCCCGTTCTACAGCCAGCTGATCAACTATAACCCCAACGGCTACAACGTCGGCAGCTACAGCGGCACCACGCTGATGTACGGCGGCACCGCCTGCAACGTGGCTGTCACCACCGGCACGGTCGTGACCACCACCAACCCCTGCATCGCGCCCAAGGCGCCGCTCGTCACCGTCAGCGGCAACCAGCGCCAGACTGTCGCCGAAATCGGCGTTCCGCAGCAGCCCAGCATCGACCGGACCGAAGGTTTTACCGCCAACCTCAAGTACGAAATCGCGCCCAAGACCGAGCTGCGCTCGATCACCGCATGGCGCAACGTTTCGACCGAGCAGTGGGATAACTCGGGCGGTGCGCACCGCGTGACCTTCGCGCCGAGCGGCAACTTCAGCCGTTACAGCCTCTCGAACCTGCATCAGCGCCAGTTCAGCCAGGAACTCCAGCTGGTTGGCTCGCTCCCGCAGCTCGACTACGTGGTCGGCCTCTACTACTTCAACGAACGCGTGCAGGAAGAAGCCGCCACGCCGACCACCGACAAGTGGAACGCCGACGGCACTGGCTACACCATCAACAGCCAGATCGTGACCGGCGCCGTGACCTCGAGCAACCAGGGCTGGGATCCGAGCGTGTGGTTCAAGCAGCGCGGCAGCTATGCCTATGCCAAGAGCTATGCTGCTTTCGGCCAGCTGACCTACACCCCGGAAAGCCTCGAAAACCTGCACCTCACCGTCGGCGGGCGCTATACCCACGACAAGCGTGACGGTAAGCTCTACATCGTCAGCGGCACGGCCACCAACTACCTGTTCGCCTACGACAAGAAGCGGTTCGACCCGATGGTCACGCTGGCGCTCGAAGCGAGCCAGAACGTCAACCTCTATGCCAAGTATGCCACCGGCTACCGGGCTGGCGGTGCGAACAGCCGTTCCTCGCAGTTCACCTCGTTCGATGCTGAATCGGTGAAGTCCTACGAAATCGGTGCCAAGATGGACCTGCTTGACCGCCGCGTCCGCCTGAACCTTGCCGGTTACATCATGGACCGCAAGGGCACCCAGACCGACTTCGACAACGTCGATACCATGCAGTTCCTGCCGGGTACGACGACCGCGAACCCGACCTTCGGCAAGCACACCGAAGAAACCCGCAACGCGCCGGGCAATTCGAAGATCAAGGGTCTGGAAGCAGAACTGACCGTGCGTCCGGCCGATGGCCTGACCCTGGGTGCGTCCTATGCCTATACCGACGTCAAGGTTCCGGCCACGCCGAACCCGTTCCTGAACAACATCCCGTTCCAGGTCTACACGGTGTTCACGCCCAAGCACGCCGCTTCGGGTAACTTCGAATACGAAGCGAACGTTGGCGGGGCCGGTGCCAAGGCCCGTATCCACCTCGATGCCAGCTATGCTGGTCCGCAGTACAGCTTCCAGGCCGAGCCGGTGCAGACCGAATCGAGCTTCGTGGTCAACGGCCGCATTGCGCTGGTCGACGTTCCGATGAACGACGGCGGCGTGAAGGCGACCTTCGCCCTGTGGAGCCGCAACCTGCTCAACGAAACCCACATCTACCGCCGGTCGAACGCCAACTCGGCGCCGACGCTGAACAACAACGGTTCGCTGAACTACGCCGGGATCCTTGGCGATTACGCCAACTTCAACCCGCCGCGGACCTTCGGCGCCGACGTCACGATCAACTTCTGATCGGTGCGGTAACGCTTTCCTTCCACCCTAGAAGGGCAACTAGAAAGGGCGGGCAGCGCAAGCTGTCCGCCCCTTTTTTGTGCGCGTCTAGGGCGTGGCCGGCGGGGCCGCTTCGGGCAGCACCGTCACGTCCAGCGCGGCATCGTCACCGAGGTAGAGCCGGGCGAGCGCGGTCAGCTGGGCGGGCGTGATCGCGGCAAGGCGCTCCTTGGCCTTGCTGTAGCGTTCGATCCGGTCAGGCTCGGTCTGGGCGCGGTCGACCAGCGCCAGCCAGAAACCGTTGGTCTTGAGCAGATTGTCATAGGAATCGAGCAAGGGCGCGCGGGCGCGCAGCAACACATCGTCGCTGACCGGCGCGGCGCGCAGTGCGGCAAGGGCCGCGTGGATGGCGGCACGCGTGGCGGCCACTTGCGCGGTATCGACCGAGGCGGAGATGCTGAACGTGCCATAACCGTGCCAGGAGCGCGATGTTTCGCTGCCCACGCCAGGCGCAGGGTGTCGGTCAGTTCGACCTGGACCACCCGTTGCAGCAGCGCCAGCTGCATTTCCGCGACCGGATCCTCGCCGTCGCGGGTCGGCCAGGTCAGGGTAACCAGCGCCTGGTCCGCGGGGCCGGTGTGATGCAGCACCCGCGGGCGGCGATCGGCGGTGAAGCCGCGCTGGCGCTGATCGGCATAGGGCCGGAAATCGGCCTCGCGCGCGGGCAGGGCGCCAAAGGTGGCGGCCACGGCAGCGATCGCGGCCTCCTCGTCGAAATCGCCGACGATCCCGATCTCGATCGCGCCGTGGGCCAGCCGGTCGGCCAGATCGGTGCGCAGCCGCGCGAAAGTCAGCTTGCGGTAATCCTCGACCTTGCCCAGGCTGAAGCGCGGGTCGTTGTCCGACAGGATCGCGCCCAGATCGGCGGCCAGCGCAGAGCCAGGCGTGGCGCGCAGTGAGGCGAACAGGTTGTTGATGTTCTGAAGGAAGATCACCTGACCTTCGGGGCGGTATCCCGGATCGGTGAGCTGGGCGGCGGCCAGTTGCAATTCGGTTGTCAGGTCGCGCGGGGTGGTGGCCGCCTGCACCATGAAGGTTTCGGGCGTGGCAATCACCGGAGCGGACACGCTGCGCCCGGCCAGCAGGGTATCAAGCTCGTCCTTGCTGTGCTTGCCCAGGCCGCCCAGCGTCAGGATCGACCCGCCGCCAAGCGACACCATCTGCACCGCCAGCGGGTTGTCGCGCGTGGCCAGCATCTGCCCGCCATCGAGCGAAACCTGCACCAGCACCGAATCGCGCTGAAGATCGGTGTGCTTGAGGTTGAGCCGGACATTGTTGGCAAAGCGGATGGTGCGGATGCCCAGAGTGGGCTCGCGGGTATCGCTCAGCACGCGGCCAGCCGGGCCGAAATCGGTATAGGCAAAGGTGCTGGCCGCCTTGCTGGCGGGCGGGGTGACCTGGCTGCGCAGCACTTCGTCCCAGGCGGCGCGCAGGGCCGGCGCCCCGCCGCCGGGCGGGGTGCGGCCCTGGAACCGCAGCAGCGGGTTGTCCAGCGCAATGGCCTCGCGCCCCAGCGCCGCTTGCACGGCGGCAGGGGTAATCTGCGGGGCAAAGGCTTCGAACCGGGCCAGCACGTTGCTGGGTTTGTCAGGCACGCTGCCATCCGCGATCAGGCCGTGGACCGCGCCGAACAGCGCGCGGTTCGAGCGGCTGCCTTCGCCGGCGGCGGCATTCTGCAACCCACCGCGAATCCCGGCGAGCTGTTCGGCCACTTCCGCCGGGGTGAAGCCGAATGCCTGGGCGCGGCGGTATTCCAGCCCCGCCTCGATCAGCCCGCGGCGCCAGCGGGTGTCGACTGTGTCGATGTTGAGTTCGGTTGCGCGGCCATCGCGCAGCAGGTCGATCGTGCCGAACGAGGCCCCGCGAAACGGGGCATTGGCCTCGCGCGAGCGGCTGAGCAGGCGGCGGTTGACGATGGCATAGCCGATTTCGCGCAGCAGGTTTTCGCGGCGCTGGGCCAGGCTGTCGGGTTCGACCAGCCAAGGCCCCTGGCGCGCCACGGTAACGTGTTCGGACAAGGCCGGGTCGATATGGATATCCACCTCGCCGCCGCGCGCGGGAAAGGGGCCGGCGGCGGGCTGGGGCTGGGCCGGGGCGGGGCGCCAATCGGCAAAGCGCGCGCGGATCGCGGCTTCGACATCGCCATCGGCAAAATCGCCGATCACCACCAGCGTGACATGGGCGGGCACATATTCACGCTGCCAGAAGGCCTTGAGCCCGGCGGCGCTGGCGCTGGCCAGCGATGGGGGCGTGCCGATCGGCAGCCGCGCGGACAGGCGCGAGCCGCGCTGGAAAAAGCCGGTGCGCTCTTCGTAATTGCGTAGCGCATAGCTGTTGCGATCGCGCATTTCGGACTGGACCACGCCGCGTTCGCGTTCAACCGCGGCGGGGGCGAAGGTCAGTTCGCTCGCCGTCTCGCGCATCAGCATCAGCGCGGTATCAAGCAGCGGCGCGGCGTTGGTCGGCAGGTCGAGGCTGTAGATCGTGCGATCGTAATTGGTCGATGCGTTGGTATCGGGGCCAAAGGCCAGGCCATCGCGTTCGAGCAGCTTGACCATTTCCCCTTCGGGCACGCGGGTCGAGCCATTGAAGGCCATGTGCTCGACGAAATGGGCATAGCCGCGTTCCTCGTCGCTTTCATCAAGCGATCCAGCCGCCACTTCCATCCGGACGATCGCGGTGCCCTTGGGCGTCTGGTTGTGGCGGATCACATAGCGCAGGCCGTTGGGCAGCTGGCCAAAGCGAAAGGCCGGATCAAGCGGGACATCGCTGGCTTGAAACGCCCATACCGGCGCGGACGCCGGTGCAGGGGCGGCGGCAGGCGCGTGCATGCGCGGCACGCAGGCCGCGAGCGCGATGGTGGAAAGGCTAAGGGCGAACAGGGACTTGGCGCGGCGCATCGCGGCCTTGTTGCCGCGCCCGCCGCGCCAGGGCAAGCCGTGCCTGCTTACTTGCCCCGCAGCTTGCGGTGGGCCGACAGGTCGAGCACTTCGCTCGGGCCGTTGTCGGTATCCAGCAGGCCCAGCCGGCGCGCGACTTCCTGATAGGCTTCTTCTTCACCGCCCAGATCGCGGCGGAAGCGGTCCTTGTCGAGCTTTTCGCCGGTGGTCATGTCCCACAGGCGGCAGCCATCGGGGCTGATTTCATCGGCCAGGATCACGCGGCTGTAATCGCCGTCCCAGATGCGCCCGAATTCCAGCTTGAAGTCGACCAGGCGGATGTTGATCGCCGCGAACATCCCGCACATGAAATCGTTCACGCGGATCGCCATCGCGGAAATGTCCTGCATTTCCTCGTTCGAGGCCCAGCCGAAGCAGGCGATGTGCTCTTCCGCGATCAGCGGATCGCCCAGCGC
>JAYSCF010000117.1:0-6345 GCA_041915005.1 Novosphingobium sp. | reverse complement strand
GACCAATGGCTTTTCCGAAACGCTGTTCGGGCGAAAATGCTGGTTCCCGCGCATTTCCTCGGCCAACGGGGCCGAGCGGCAGGGCAGCGAGCGCGCCGCGATCAATGCCCCGATCCAGGGCACCAGCGCCGATATCATCAAGCGCGCGATGGTGCGGATGATGCCCGCGCTCGAGGCGGCGGGCCTTGGCCACGTGCGGATGCTGCTGCAGGTCCACGACGAACTGGTGTTCGAACTGCCCGAGGGCGACGTGGCGCGGGCCAGCGAAGTGATCCGCGCCGTGATGGCGGGCGCGGCCGAACCTTCGGTCAAGCTCGACGTGCCGCTCGGGGTCGAAATCGGTACCGGGCCAAGCTGGGGCGCGGCGCACTAAGGCGCCGCGCCAGCCAGTTTCATCCGTGCTTCTTCTCGCGGGTGGGGCTGACCATGCCGGGGGCAAGGAAGCCGATCGACGGCGTGACGGCGGCGGCGCGCTTTTTGAGTTCGCCCTTCAGCTTGAGGTATTCCTCCTCCATCTCGGCGCTGACCGTGGCGCGCGAATCCGCCAGGGCCTCGGTAAAATCGGCCCCGGTCACGCGCTCGGCCGCCGCGCCGCGGTGGCGGATCGCGATCAGCCCGGCGCGGCGCACCACGTCTTCAAGATCCGCCCCGGTAAAGCGTTCGGCCTCGCGGGCGATCGCCGCCAGATCAACGTCGCCGGCCAGCGGCATCCGCGCGGTGTGGATCTTGAGGATATGCTCGCGCCCCGCCGCATCGGGCGTGCCGACATAGACCAGCTCATCAAGCCGACCCGGGCGCAGCAACGCCGGATCGACCAGCCCGGGGCGGTTGGTGGCCCCCACCAGCACTACGCTGGAGAGTTCCTCCATCCCGTCCATTTCCGCGAGGATCGTGTTGACCACGCGCGCGGTCACCTGCGGTTCGCCCGCCCCGGTGCCGCGTGCGGGCACCAGGCTGTCGATCTCATCGATGAACACCACGCAGGGCGCCACCTGCCGGGCGCGGGCGAACAGCCGGCTGATCTGCTGTTCGCTTTCGCCATACCATTTGGACAGCAGGTCGGATGACTTGATCGAGATGAAGTTCGCCTCGCTTTCCTTGGCCACCGCCTTGGCCAGCAGGGTCTTGCCGGTGCCGGGCGGGCCGTAGAGCAGGAACCCCTTGGCCGGGCGGATGCCCAGCCGCCGGAATGCTTCGGGGTTCTTGAGCGGAAGCTCGATCCCTTCCTTGAGCTTGAGCTGCGCCTCGTCGGCGCCGCCGATGTCGGCCCAGCCGACATTGGGCACCTGCACCATCACCTCGCGCATCGCCGACGGCTGGATGCGCTTCAGCGCGGCCAGGAAATCGTCGCGGGTGACGTTGAGGTTTTCCAGCACTTCGGCCGGGATGGTCTGCGCTTCCAGATCAAGCTGCGGCATGATCCGCCGCACCGCCTCGATCGCTGCCTCGCGCGACAGCGCGGCAAGATCGGCCCCGACGAAGCCGTGGGTGGTGCGCGCCAGTTCATCCAGCTCGACCTCGGGGCTGAGCGGCATCCCGCGCATATGGATGCCCAGGATCTCGCGCCGGCCGGTTTCGTCGGGCACGCCGACCACGATCTCGCGGTCGAAGCGGCCCGGGCGGCGCAGCGCCTCGTCCAGCGCATCGGGCCGGTTGGTTGCCGCGATGACGACGATGTTCGAGCCCGCGTGGAGCCCGTCCATCAGGGTCAGCAGCTGCGCGACCAGGCGCTTTTCCGCCTCGCCGTGGACTTCGGTGCGCTTGGGCGCGATCGAATCGATCTCGTCGATGAAGACGATCGAGGGGGCGGCCTTGGCGGCTTCCTCGAACACTTCACGCAGGCGGCGCTCGCTTTCACCATAGGCGCTGCCCATGATTTCCGGGCCGTTGATGGTGAAGAAGCTGGCTTCGCTTTCATTGGCCACCGCGCGGGCTAGGCGAGTCTTGCCGGTGCCCGGCGGGCCGTGCAGCAGCACCCCCTTGGGCGGGTCGACGCCAAGCCGGGTGAACAGTTCGGGATAGCGCAGCGGCAGTTCGACCATTTCGCGCAGCTGGCGGATCGTATCGCCCATTCCGCCAACGTCGTCGTAATTGACATCGCCCCGCGCAGGGCCGGCCTCTTCGAACTCTTCGCGCAGTTCGACTTCGGTGGTTTCATCGATGTGGACCACGCCCTTGGGCACGGTCGAGACAACGGCCAGCCGGATCTGGGTCAGTGCAAAAGCCGGGGCGTTGAGCATCTGGGCAACCTGCGGCGGCATGTCGCGCACCTGCTGCTGGCCGGTGGTGGCAACCAGATCGCCGGCAACCAGCACCCGCCCGAAGAAATTGCGCTTGAGCGCCTGCCCCGGTCCCTGGAGGCGCATTTCGCGCTGGGCGGGGGCGAACACCACGCGCTGGGCGGCCCGGCTTTCGGCCCGGCGCACGGCCACGTGATCGCCCGAGCCGACTTCGGCATTGGCGCGCTGCAAGCCGTCGAGCCGGATCACGTCGAGCCCTTCGTCCTCGGGATAGGGGGCGAGCACCCGCGCGGCGGTGGCGCGCTTGCCCTCGATCTCGACGACATCGCCCTCGGTCACGCCCAGCGCGGCCATCGCGCTGCGCGGCAGCCGGGCGATGCCCTGGCCGCTTTCTTCCTGCCGGGCGGCGGCAACCTGCAGTTTCACGCCATTGCTGGTGGGGGTTTCCGGCTTGCTGGGACTATCGGCCATGGCGTTCATCCTGCTTGCGGCCACAAGGGGCCTGACACAGGAAAGCTAGGAATGGGTTGGTCACATTGCAAATGCCGCAAGCGCCGATGCGGGCCTGACGCGCGCTGCGGGGCGGCGCAGGGCCGATGGCCGGGCGGTGCAGGCGGCGGATTGCGGCGAGTCGCCCCGGGGCGGCAAGGTGCCGGAATTGCAGACAAAAAAAGGCCCGATCGTTGCCGACCGGGCCATGGAAGTTTTGGGAGAGGATGCCTGAAAGGCAGGTTCTAAGTGGAGCAGTAGACATTTTTGTGCAAGTGCGAAAAGCTCATTGATTGTTGTATTATTTGCAACAGTCGTTCACTTCCACTCAAGGGTGGCGGAATTTCAACACAAAACGGTCGGTTTTGCCGCGCACAGAGGGATCAAAAACCAGTTTGTCGTGCGCATCTTCGCTGCGCTGCAGCAAATTGCTCTGGGCTTCGAGGACGAATCCGGCGGCGGTCATGTCGGCGATGACGCGAGCAGGATCGATTCGGTGATAGGCATCGGCCGTCGCGCGCGGATCGCCGGGATTGCCGGCGTGATCGATCACGATCACATGGCCGCCGCGCTTCACCGCCGCAAACCAGCCGCGCAGCACGCTGGGCACGTCCTGCCGGGGGTGCTGGAACTTGGCGTTTTCCCAGTAGAGATCGTGATAGACGAGGTGGGTGAAGATCACGTCGACGCTGCCGGGGGCCAGCGTCAGCGCCTGGGCCGGGGCCACCACCGGATAGAGATTGGGGTGCGCGGCGCGCAGCTTGTCCCATTCCGCGGCCTTGTAGAAATTGGGCTGGGTCAGGGCATAGACCCGCCCCTTGGCGCCAACCACATCGGCGATCAGTTCCGAATAATAGCCGCCGCCGGCCTGGTAATCGGCCACCACATCCCCTGCCTTGAGGCCGGAGAAGGCCAGCACTTCGGCGGGCATGCGCCCTTCATCAAGCGCGCGGTTGGCCTCGGACCGGGAATGGTCGGCTACGGCGGCGGCGATGGGATTGGTGGCAGCGGGCCTGGCGAGGGCAGGTGTGGCGCCAAGCAGCGCGGCGATGGCGGTGATTGTGACGAGGGCGGCGGATGGACGGCGGTGGATCGGCATCGGTGACACTCCCCTTTGGTGATGCGGGCCCGGGAAAGGTGCCCATCATCACGCGAGTGTCGCCGGTTTTTCGACGAAGCGCCAGCTTGGGGTGATCAGTGTGCCAGCAACAGGGCGGGGGCCTTGTCCGCTTCGAGGAAATAGCGGGTCACGCCGCCGAACAGGAATTCGCGCACCCTGCTGTGGCCATAGGCACCCATCACCAGAAGGTCTGCGCCCGCCTGGGTGACTTCGCTCGCCAGCGTTTCCTCGATCGAGGGGCCGCGCGGCATTTCGCGCAGTTCAGCGGAAATGCCGTGGCGCGAGAGATAGCGCAGCGCGTCGGTCGGCGGAAAGCCGTTGGCCTTGTCGGTCAGCACGGTCAGCACCACGACATTGGCGCAGCCGTCCAGCAGCGGCACCGCGGCGCGCAGGGCATGGGCGGCTTCATCGCCGCCGTCCCAGGCGATGCACGCGCAGCCGAGCGGCAGGGTGAGGTCGCGGCCCGGCCCCAGCACCAGCACCGGGCTGCGGGTTGCCAGCGCAAGATCGCCGGCATAGCCGCAGTCGCGCGATACCACCGCCAGGTCGGCCAGGCGCGCGGCGCCGGCCATGGCTTCGAGCGGCTGGGTTTCGTATTGAACGATGTCGAACGGCACGTCATCGTTCTGGAGCCGGCCGGCAAAGGCTTCGGCCAGGGCGTCATCATCCTTGAGCGCGGCTTCGAGCGCCTCGCGCGCGACATAGGTGCCGCCATAGGGATCGGTGGTCACGAAACGGTCTACGGGCGTGTCGATCAGCAGCGATACGTGGCCTTCCCGCGCGCGGGCGATGGTCATCGCGGCATCGAGCCTTGCTGTCATGCCCGGGTCACGGCCGGCCTGAACCAGAATAGAGCGCATCGACGGTCTCCTTGTAGCGACTGACAAGCTGCCGGGTAATTGGACGCCCGGCCATGATCTGAGTCAACTGCAAAGGTTGCAAGGACGAACGCGATAGGCCACTGCCAAAACGGGACAACAAGGGAGGATGCTCGTGGGCGAACGCCGGTTCGAAGCCGTCATTTTCGATTTTGGCGGGGTCATCACCGCATCGCCGTTCGAGGCGTTCAACCGGCTTGAGGCCGAACGCGGCCTGCCGCAGGACTTTGTCCGCCGGGTCAATGCCACCAATCCCGATTCGAACGCCTGGGCGCTGTTCGAACGCGCCGAGATCGGTGCCGCCGAATTTGACGCGCTGTTCGCGGCGGAAGCTGCGGCGCTGGGCCATGCGCTCGAAGGCGCGGCGGTGCTGGCGGTGCTGTCGGGATCGATCCGCCCGGCGATGGTCTCCGCGCTCGATACCCTGAAGGGCGCGGGCTATCGCCTTGCCTGCATCACCAACAACGTGCCTGCCGGCCACGGCGCGGGCATGGCCCGCAGCGGTGACAAGGCCGATGCCTATGAACAGGTCTTCGCCCGGTTCGAACACGTGATCGAAAGCAGCAAGGCCGGGGTCCGCAAACCCGATCCGCGGATATACCTGATGATGTGCGAAAACCTGGGGCTGGACCCGGCGGCGTGCATCTACCTTGATGACCTGGGGATCAACTGCAAGCCAGCCGCCGGGCTGGGGATGCACGCGATCAAGGTGACCAGCGGCGAACAGGCCCTGGCCGATCTGTCGGGCGTGCTTGGCCTGGTGCTTTAATCGATCCGCAGGCTGCTGGCGCGGCGGAACAGTTCGAGGATGACCGGATCCTGTTCGGCGCTGCGGATCGCGGCTTCAAAGCGGATCCGCGCGCGCGGCGGGGGCAGCACTTCGACCAGCCGCCCATCGGCCAGCTGATCGCGCACCATGATTTCGGGAAACAGCGCGGCGCCGTGCCCGGCCGCGATGATCCCGATCATCGTCTGGACATTGTTGCAGCTGTTGAGCGAGCGATAGGGCACGGCCCCGCTCGCCAGGCTTTCGCTCATCACCTGGTGGATCGGGGAATGGGCGCCGATCGACCACACCGGCAGGGCGCGGGCAAAACCGCCCGCCGCCGCCGTTTCGGGACTGGCCAGCCAGACCAGCCCGACCTCGCCGATCGGCACGGTCCTGAGCCCGGGGCTGGCCACTGGCCCGGCCAGGAACACGATGTCGCGCGTGCCCGCGAGCAATTGCTGGAGCATGCGCGCGGTAAGATCGAGTTCGAGTTCGAGGGTGATCCCGGGCAGTTCGGTTTCGATCTGGTGGACGAAGCTCGGCAGGCAGCTGGCCGCTGCGATTTCGCCAGCGCCGATCCGCACCACGCCGGTTGCGCCAGCCAGATCGCCCGCATCCATCAGCGCGCGTTCAAATCCGGCCAGCAGCGGTTCGCAATCGCGCACCAGCTGGCGGCCGCGCGCGGTCAGCGTCACCCCGCGCCCTTCGCGCCGGAACACCGCCACGCCCAGCTGGCTTTCGATTTCGCGCACGCGGGCGGAAATCGCCGGCTGGGTGGTGCCCAGCCGCTCTGCCGCGGCGCGAAACGTGCCCAGCCGCGCGATCCACAGCAGCGTTTCAAGGTGATAG
>JAYSCF010000116.1:0-6351 GCA_041915005.1 Novosphingobium sp. | reverse complement strand
GGGTATCCTATATGGGTGGCCGGGCCGGGGGAGTGGGCCGGTGTTGCTGTGCCGTGCGGACAGCTAGCGCTCAATCGGTGTTGAGGCGCGCGCGCATTTCCTTGCCGGGCTTGAAATAGGGCACGCTTTTGCCGGGCACGTCAACCGCTTCGCCTGTGCGCGGATTGCGGCCCTTGCGGGCATCGCGTTCGCGGGTCGAAAAAGCGCCGAAGCCGCGCAGTTCGGCCCGGCCGCCCTTGGCGAGGCGCTGCGCGATCTCGTCAAAGAACACGCTCACCACCTTTTCGACTTCTTCCTGACGCAGGCCGGGATTTTCCCGCGCCAAAGCCGCAACCAATTCGGATCTGATCATCGCACGCCTTCCACCGGGCCACAGCGCGGCCCGCAACTTCAGTTATGGTAAAAAGAGCGGCGCAGCTTCCGACCCGGTACAAGCGGCAACGCAAGCGCATGATTGCCAGAGCAATTTGCCCTAGGCAACGGCTAATCCCAACCGATTTTGGAAGTTTTTCAAACCATTTCGAGGAGATCTGCCGGCGCGATCCCCAGCCGCGCCATCCGCGCCCGGATCGCCGGCCAATCGCGGGCCAGGAACAGTTCGCGTTCGCTGCGGCGCAGGCGATCGGCGGCCCCGGCGGCAACGAACATGCCCACGCCCCGCTGCACTTCGACCAGCCCGTCGAGCTGGAACTGCTGATAGGCCTTGGCCACGGTCAGCGGATTGGCCCCCTGCTGGGCCGCGAAGGCCCGCACCGAGGGCAGCATCGTGCCTTCGCCATAGGTGCCATCGATGATCGCCCCGGCGATCAGGTCGCGCAGCTTGAGATAGACGGGCTTGCCGGTGTTTGCCATGGTGCTTCAGTGCCATAATACAGCGCCGCACGCAAGCACGCTCCCCCGATCCGCGCCGCACGTAAGCTCATTACGCCGCCGCGCAACATTGTGCTTTCCTGCACGGAAAAGCCCGCTAATCTGGCCCCATTCGCCCTGCGCCGCCGCCATCTGCGTGCGGGCCGGGCCAGACAAGGTATTGGGGAGCATCAGGCACATGAGCCAGACCATCGACGACGCAGCCGCAGAGCCGGGCGCCGTTCCCGCCGATTTCACCGGCATCCATCCCGGCGGCCCGGGCGGCGGCGAGCAGTGGTTCGGCCACCCGCGCCAATTGGCCCGGCTGTTCACCACCGAGGCGATGGAACGCTTCGGCTATTACGGCATGCGCGCGCTGCTGACGCTCTATCTGGCGCAGCACTTCCTGTTCAACGACACTACCACCACCGGGATCTACGGCGGGTTCACCGCGCTGGTCTATCTCACCCCGCTGGTCGGCGGGCTGCTGGCCGACCGCTATCTCGGCTCGAAGCGCTCGGTAAAGTTCGGCGCGATCATGATGTCGCTGGGCTATGCCGTGCTGTGCTTCTCCAGCACCGGCGGCATGGCCAAGCCCTTCGCCATGATCGAGGGGCAACGCTATGAAGTGACCATCACCGGCAAGGGCGACGCGCAAAAGCAATATGTCACCGATGCCGGCCAGCAACTGCTGATCAAGGGCAACGAGGACAAGACCGTCTCGCTGCTGGCCGCCGATGGCCACGAAGCTCGCAAGGTTCCGGCTGACCAGTTCAAGTCCGATGGCGCGCGTTCGGCGCTGTTCACCTTCATGCTGCTGTCCGGCCTCGCGCTGGTCACGGTCGGCAACGGCTTTTTCAAGCCCAACATCTCGACTATCGTCGGCTCGCTCTATGCCGATGGCGATCGTCGCCGCGATGCCGGCTTCACGATCTTCTACATGGGCATCAACCTGGGCTCGCTGTTCTCGCAGATCCTCTGCCCGCTGCTTGCGGTGGGCATGGGCTCGTGGGGCGGGCTGGGCTGGTGGGCGGGCTTTGCGCTCGCGGCTGCCGGCATGGCCGTGTCGTGGATGCTGTTCCAGTTCGATGGCGGCAAACTTGACGGCTATGGCGATCGCCCGGCCGGGGCCGATGCCAGCAAGGACGTGCTGATCTACATCGGCTCGCTGCTGACGGTTCCAGTGGCCTACCTGCTGTTCGCCAACCTGATGGACTATGTGAAGCCCGAAGCCGGCAGCGGCATCCTGGGCTACATCGAAACCCTGCCGATCATGGGCAAGATCATGTTCGGCACCTTCCTCGTCGCCGTGCCGGGCATCCTTGGCTGGTCGTGGATGAACGGCGATCGCCGCGAATTCCAGATGATGATTGCCGCGATGGTGCTGGTCACGTTCAACACCGTGTTCTGGACCCTGTTCGAACAGGCCGGCTCCTCGCTGACCCTGTTTGCCGATCGCAACACCGACATGAGCGTGTTCGGCCTGTTCTCGATCACCGCCGGGCAGACCCAGTTCTTCAACGCCTTCTTCATCGTGGCGCTGGCGCCGCTGTTCTCGATGCTGTGGAACGGCCTGGCCAAGCGCGGGATCGAACCGACCATTCCGGTCAAGTTCGGGCTGGCGCTGGTCGGCGTGGGCGGGGGCTTCCTGTTCCTCGTCTGGGGCGCGCAGTTCGCGGGCGAAGACTTCAAGGTCGCGCTGTGGTGGCTGGCCGGGCTCTACCTGATCCACTCGATCGCCGAACTGTGCATTTCGCCGGTCGGCCTCTCGATGATCACCAAGCTCTCGATCGCCCGGATCGTCGGCCTGATGATGGGGGTCTGGTTCCTGTCGATCTCGGTCGCGCAATATGTCGCGGGCGTGGTGGCGCAGGTCGCCAGCGTCGAAACCGTCGGCGGGCAGGTCACCAACCTCAAGGTCAGCCTCGATACCTATGTCGGCGTGTTCACCACCATCGGCTGGATTGCCGTGGGGATCGGCGCGCTGTTGCTGGTGCTCGCCTGGCCGCTCAAGCGCCTCATGCACGGAGTGAAGTGATCATGCGCAGCCTTCGTCTCATCGCCGCCGGGGTGCTGGTCGCGGCCACGCTCAACGCCTCCACCGCGGGTATCGCCCGCGACAAGAAGGCCGAAGACGCCGCGGTGAAAGCCGCGCGCGACTTCAACAAGAACCCCTATCCTTCGACCTACAAGCCCTATCCCTCGGTGCCGACCGCACTGCTCCACGCCACGGTGTTCGATGGTGCGGGCGCGCGGATCGATAACGGGACGGTGCTGCTTGATGGCGGCAAGGTGGTGGCGGTTGGCGGGGCTGACCTGGCCGTGCCCGAAGGCTATGCCCGGATCGATGCCACCGGGCGGTTCGTGACCCCCGGGATCATCGACGCGCACAGCCATCTTGGGGTCTATCCCAGCCCGGCGGTCGAAGCCCATTCGGACGGCAACGAGATGACCGATCCGGTCACCCCAAATGTCTGGGCCGAACATTCGGTCTGGCCGCAGGATCCGGGCTTTTCGCGCGCACTGGCCAACGGCGGGGTGACCGCGCTGGAAGTGCTGCCGGGTTCGGGCAACCTGATGGGCGGCCGCGCGGTTACGCTCAAGAACGTGGCCAGCCGGACGGTGCAGGGGATGAAGTTCCCCGGCGCGCCCTACAGCCTCAAGATGGCCTGCGGCGAAAACCCCAAGCGGGTCTATGGTTCGAAGGGCCGGATCCCTTCGACCCGGATGGGCAATTTCGCGGTCGACCGCGAAACCTGGATCAAGGCCCAGGAATATCGCCGCAAGCGCGACGAGGGCAAGCTGGAGAGCCGCGATCTCGCGATGGAAACGCTGGCCGGCGTGCTCGACGGGGAAATCCTCATCCAGAACCACTGCTACAAGGCAGAGGAAATGGCGCTGGTGATCGATATGGCCAAGGAATTCGGCTACCACGTCAGCGCCTTCCACCACGCGGTCGAAGCCTACAAGATTGGCGACCTGCTCAAGGAAAACGACATCTGCTCGGCCGTCTGGGCCGATTGGTGGGGCTTCAAGATGGAAGCCTATGATGCGATCCCCGAAAACGCCGGCCTGCTCTACAAGGCCGGGGCCTGCGTGGTGATTCATTCGGACGATGAAAACGGGATCCAGCGCCTCAACCAGGAAGCCGCCAAGGCCCAGGGCGATGCAGCCCGCGCCGGGATCGTCATCCCCGATGCCGAAGTGATCCGCTGGCTCACGCTCAACCCCGCCAAAGCGATCGGAGTGGACAAGCAGACCGGCAGCCTGACCCCAGGCAAGATGGCCGACGTGGTGCTGTGGAACGGCAATCCGCTGTCGGTCTATGCCCGCCCCGACAAGGTCTGGATCGATGGCGCGCTGATGTTCGATGCAGCCGATCCCAAGCATCGCCCGGTAAGCGATTTCGAACTTGGCCAGAACGGCGAAGGAGACGTGAAATGAGCCCGCGCACCCTGACCGCGAGCCTCGCCGCGCTGCTGGCGGCCAGCGCCGCCCCGGCACTGGCCCAGAACATGGCCGTGACCAATGCCCGCCTCGTGATCGGCGATGGCTCGGCCCCGATTGACCACGGCACCGTGGTGGTCCGCGCCGGCAAGGTGGTGGCCGCGGGCGCAGGAATCGCGGTTCCCGCCGATCTCCCCGTGATCGATGCCCAGGGCAAATGGGTTACCCCCGGGCTGGTCGTGGCCGTGACCGATCTCGGCCTGGTCGATGTCGGCGCGGTTGATGAAAGCAACGATGCCGATGCGGCCAAATCGCCGTTCAGCGCGGCGCTCGATATCGCGCCCGCGATCAACCCCGCGGCCCAGCCGATCGCGGTCAGCCGTGCTGGCGGGGTGACCCGCGCCGCGGTTGCGCCGCTGTCGACCGCCGCGATCTTCGAAGGCCAGGGCGCGGTGATCGACCTTGGCGCCGATCCCCACGCCGTTACCGCGCCGCGCGCATTCCAGTATGTGGAACTGGGCGAAGGCGGGGCGCAGCTGGCCGGTGGCAGCCGCGTCTCCGCGATTGCCGAACTGCGCAACGCGCTGGGCGAAGCGCGCGAACTGGCCTTGGCCCCGGCCGGCGCGCGGCGCGATGACGTGCTGCTGACCCGCAGCGATGCCGCCGCCCTGGTCCCGGTCGTGACCGGGCGCCAACCGCTCTACATCCATGTCGAGCGCGCCGCCGACATCCGCATGGCGCTGGCGCTGAAGGCCGAATTCGCCGCGCTCAAGCTGGTGATCGTCGGCGCGGGCGAAGGCTGGATGGTGGCAAGCGAGCTTGCCCAGTCCGGCGTGCCGGTGCTGGCCACCCCGCTGACCGACCTGCCCGCCAGCTTCGAAAAACTGGGCGCAACCCAGTCGAACGTCGGGCGCATGGCCAAGGCCGGGGTCAAGGTGGCGCTGGGCGCGTTCTTCGACCAGCCGCGCTATGCCCCGCAATATGCCGGCAACCTCGTCGCGCTGACCCGCGTGCCGGGGGCCACCGGGCTGTCCTGGGACAAGGCCTTTGCCGCGATCTCGTCCGGCCCGGCCGAAGCCATGGGCATGGGCGACAAGTTCGGTTCGCTGCGCGCCGGCCGCGCGGGGGATGTGGTGATCTGGGACGGCGATCCGCTCGAAGTGACCTCGGGCGTGGTGCGGGTGTTCATCGATGGGGTCGAACAGCCGCTGTCGAACCACCAGACCCGGCTGCGCGATCGCTATGCCAGCCCGACCGAGGGCACCCTGCCCAAGGCCTACAACTGGTAAGCACGGCGGGTGCAAAGCGGTTGCAAGCCGCTGGCGATGTGCTACCTATGTTGACGCCGTCAACATAGGAGCCGTCCCGTGGATCCTGCCCTTGCCCCTTTGATCGCCGCCGCCACTGCCTTTGTCGGCACCCATTTCGCCCTGTCGCATCCGCTGCGCGGCGCGGTGATCCGCACGGTGGGGGAGCGCGGCTTCATGGCGGTCTATTCGCTGGTCGCGCTGGGCACCTTCGCCTGGCTGGTCATGGCCTTTCGCGCCGCGCCGGTCTCTGCGCCGCTGTGGAACGGACAGGGCGCGGCGCCCTGGATCATCGCCAGCCTGCTGACGCTGCTGGCCGCGGTGCTGTTCATCGGCAGCTTCCAGGGCAATCCCGCCATGCCCGATCCGCGCGCCGCAGAGCTTGCCGCCAAGGGGGTGCACGGGGTGTTCCATGTCACCCGGCATCCGATGATGTGGAGCTTCGCGCTGTGGGCGGCGTCCCACGCGCTGGTCAGCCCCGCCCCGCGCGTGCTGGTGCTGGCCGGCGCGATCGCGCTGCTCAGCCTGGTCGGCGCGCATATGCAGGATCGCAAGAAAGCGGCGCTGATGGGCCAGGCCTGGGCGGGTTGGGAAGCCCAGACCCGCTATTGGCCAAGGCTAGGCGCATTGGGCCAGGCGGGCTTCGCCACCTGGACGATCGCGGCAATCGTCTGGCTGGCGGCCACCTGGGCCCATATCCCGCTGGCCTATGTGCCCGCCGGGATCTGGCGCTGGATCGGCTAGGTCA
>JAYSCF010000115.1:0-6360 GCA_041915005.1 Novosphingobium sp. | reverse complement strand
CAGCCGCGGATCACGCAGGTTCCGCCGATGCGGAATTCCTCGGCCACGGCGACCTTCGCGCCGTGCGAGGCAGCAATGCGGCTGGCGCGCACCCCGCCCGAACCGGCACCGATCACGAAAAGGTCATAGTCGAACTCGGACATCGCTAACTCCTGTTACGAAGCGCGATATGGCGCGAGGCTTGCCCGATTGCCAGCCGGATTTCCTGTACCGGCGAAAAGCCGACCTACTTGATCCCGGCTTCGGCCAGCAGGGCTTCGGTGCTGGGATCGAACTCGGCCTCGCCGGCGACGATCGCCTTGGCGATTTCCTTGCCCAGTTCGACACCAAACTGATCGAACGAGTTGATCTCCATCAGCACCCCGCCCGCAAAGGTGCGGTGTTCGTGGAAGGCGATCAGCGCGCCCAGCGTGGCCGGCCCCAGATCTTCGCACAGGATCGTCGCCGAAGGACGATCCCCCGGATAGGCCCGCGCCGGATCGCTGGCCGCCTTGCCCGCCATCAGTGCTGCGCCTTGCGCAAAGCAATTGGCCAGAAGGTTGCGGTGATGCGCGGGATCAAGCTCGTCGCCCGCGGCAATGCTGGCGATGAAATCCACCGGCACCAGATTGGTGCCCTGGTGCAGCAGCTGGAACACCGCGTGCTGGGCATCGGTCCCCACCCCACCCCAGGTGATCGGCGCGGTTGCCCCGTCCACCGGCGTGCCATCAGCCTTCACCGACTTGCCGTTCGATTCCATCTCCAGCTGCTGGAGATAATCGGGGAACAGGCGCAGGCGTTCATCATAGGCGAACACCGCGCGGGTCTGGCAGCCACGCAGGCGGGCATAGAGCAGGTCGCCAAAGGCCGCGCGCAGCGGCAGGTTGGCCGCGCCATCTGTTTCCAGGAAGTGCCGATCCATCGCCGCGGCGCCATCGAGGAATTCGGCGAAATCCTCCCAGCCCACCGCCAGCGCGACCGGGAACCCGATCGACGACCACAGCGAATAGCGCCCGCCGACGCTTTCCGAAAACGGCAGCACACGCGTTTCATCGACGCCCCATTCGACCGCCTTGTCGGGATAGGCGGTCAAGGCCACGACGCGGCCATAGGGATCGTCCACCCCACCGGACGACAGCCAGGCCAGCGCCGAGGCGGCATTGGTCATCGTTTCGGTGGTGGTGAAGGTCTTTGACGCAACCGCAACCAGCGTGGTCTTGGGATCGCACTTGGCAAAGGCAGCTTCCAGCGCCACGCCATCGATGTTCGAGACGACATGGACATCGACCAGCGCGCCATCGCGGGTCAGCGCATCGATCGCCAGCGCCGGCCCCAGCGCCGAACCACCGATGCCGATGTGGATCAGGTGCTTGACCTCGCCCAGCGCGCCGCCGTGAATTGCCCGCACCAGGCTGGCCATGCGGGCGTGGAGCATCCCGGCCAGCTCGACGCTGTCCCCCTGCCCGACGCCGCGCTGCGCGGTATGTTCCACCGCGCGGCCTTCGGTGACGTTGATCGCCTGCCCATCGAACATCGCGGCGCGCTTGCCGGCAAAATCGACGGCTTCGGCCAGGGCTTCAAAACCGGCAAGATGCGCGGCATCGAGATGGGTCTTCGACCAATCGAACCGCACCGCGCCGCCGGGCAGGTCCAGCTTGGCCGACAAGGCCGTCAGGCGGCCCTCATCCGAGAACAGGTCGATCAGGGTCGGACGCGGCAGCCCCTTGAGGGTCGTCCATGCCGCTTGCGCCGTCTTGTTCATCGTCCTGCTCCGCCTGTAATCGACCCGTGATGGAACCGGCCTATGCCCGCTGCCCGGCGCGCGGCCAAGCGGGGAAAACGTATTCACTCGCCGGATTGTCGATGTTGCTTGTCGATCATCAAGAAATGCTACCTTGACGAGCCGAGGCGGGACCAACAAGGAGGACGGGATGACAGAGCCGACCACTGCCGAGCCTCAGGCCGCCGCGCCGACCAAGCCGAAGACGAAAGAGGAGGACAGCTTCCCCGTCTTCGTTCTGAAGCTGGCCATCGTGGTTGCGGTGTTCCGCAGCTTCGTGTTCTCGCCCTTCAACATCCCCAGTGAATCGATGCTGCCCCGGCTGGAAAACGGCGACTATCTGCTCGCCGCCAAGTGGCCCTATGGCTACTCGCACTTCTCGCTGCCGTTCAGCGTCGGGCTGCTGCCCGAAAAGCGCCTGCTGGCCTCTAGCCCGGCCCGCGGCGACGTGGTGATCTTCAAGCAGCCCCCGCTCAACGATGTCGATTACATCAAACGGGTGATCGGCCTGCCCGGCGATCACGTGCAGATGCGCGGCGGCGTGTTGTGGCTGAATGGCAAGCCGGTGCCCAAGCAGCGCATCGCCGATTTCGAAATCCCCGTCAGCGGCAACACCCATTGCCTCTCGCCTCAGTTCGAGGCCAAGCGCGCCGATGGCACCGATGTGTGCCGCTATCCGCGTTTCCAGGAAACCCTGCCCCAAGGCCGCAGCTATGACGTGCTCGACCTCGGCACGCGCCCGCAGGACGATACCGAGGAATTCATCGTTCCCGAGGATCACCTGTTCCTGATGGGCGACAACCGCGACAATTCCGAGGACAGCCGCTTCGAAGCCCAGCCCGGCCAGGGCATCGGCATGGTGCCGATGGACAACCTGGTCGGCCGCGCGACGGTGATGATGTTCTCGACCAATGGCGATGCCCATTGGCTCAAGCCCTGGACCTGGTTCACCGCCGCGCGGTGGAACCGGATCGGCGGAACCTTCTGAGGCCGCGTGCTGGATCGTCAAACCCACGATTTCCTCGCCCGCCTCGCCGGGCGCGAACCGGTAGATGAAGCCCTCTGGATCGAAGCCCTGACCCACGGCAGCACCGGGGCGGCGCGCGATTACCAGCGGCTTGAATTCCTGGGCGACCGGGTGCTGGGCATGGTCATCGGCGAATGGCTCTACAAGCTTGAAGACGGCAACGAAGGACGCCTGTCGCAGCGGCTCAACGCGCTGGTCAGTCGCGCCACCTGCGCCCGCGTGGCGCGCGAGGTCGGGCTGGGCCAGCACATCCGTCTGGGCAAGCAGGCGCGCGACGATGGCGGGCACGATAGCGACAACATCCTGGGCGACGTCATGGAGGCCCTGATCGGCGCCAGCTTCGTCACCCAGGGGTTCGACGCCACGCGCGACATGGTGCGCCGCCTGTGGAGCGATATCGTCGCCGGCAAGACCGGACAGGCCAAGCATCCCAAGTCCGCGCTGCAGGAATGGGCTGCGGGCAATCGCCGCAAGATCCCCGAATACAAGCTGGTCGAACGCACCGGGCCAGACCACGCGGCACGCTTTACCGTGGCCGTTTCGATCAACGGCGTGGGGCAGGCCCTCGCCACTGCAAATTCGTTGCGCGAGGCTGAAACGCTCGCCGCCGCCGCCTTCATGGAGAGATATGGATGACACAGCATTGCGGACTCGTCGCCGTTCTTGGCGCGCCCAATGCGGGCAAGTCGACCCTCGTCAACGCGCTGGTCGGGCAGAAGGTCGCGATCGTCTCGGCCAAGGCCCAGACCACCCGCGCCCGGTTGATGGGTATTGCCCTGGAGGGTGAAACCCAGATCATCCTGGCCGACACTCCCGGGATTTTCGCACCCAAGCGCCGGCTTGACCGCGCGATGGTCAGCGCGGCCTGGGAAGGCGCGCACGAGGCCGATGCGATCCTGCTGGTGGTCGATGGCCGCAAGAAGAAGCTCGATTACCTCGAATCGATCCTCGAATCGCTCAAGGATCGGCCCGAGCGCAAGATCCTGGTGCTCAACAAGGTCGATGAAATCGCCAAGGAACCGCTGCTGATCACCGCCCAGGCGCTGGCCGGCGAAGACCAGTTCGCCGAAGTGTTCTTCGTCTCGGCGCTGACCGGAGATGGCGTGGCGCAGCTCAAGACCCGGCTGGCCGAGCTGATGCCCGAAGGCCCGTGGCACTATCCCGAAGACCAGGTGTCCGATGCCAGCGAACGCCTGCTCGCCGCCGAAATTACCCGCGAACAGCTCTACCGCCAGCTCCACGATGAACTGCCCTATGACAGCATCGTCCGCCCCGAAAGCTATACCGCCCGCAAGGACGGCTCGATCGAGATCCACCAGCAGATCGTCATCGCCAAGGACAGCCAGAAAGGCATCGTGCTGGGCAAGGGCGGTGCGCGGCTAAAGGCGATCGGCGAGGCCGCGCGCAAGGAACTGGCGGAGATCCTTGGCACCAAGGTCCACCTGTTCCTGCACGTCAAGGTCGACGAACGCTGGGGCGAGGACAAGGAAATCTACGAGGAAATCGGCCTGGAGTGGGTGCGCTAAACGCTCCCCGCCCCGCCCGGCGCCCTAGCGCAGCTTGGCGATCCCGATCCCGTCCTGCTTGGCACGCTCCTTAGTCGATTCCTCGCTGCGGTTCAGCGCCTTGGCGATTTCCTTGAGCCCCTTGCCCTTGCCCGCCAGCGTGTGGAGCTTCTGGATTTCATCGGCTTTCCACGGCTGGCGGTGACGTTCGAACTTTTCAGCCATCACGCATCCGCCTTCTTGGCGGGGGCCTTCTTGGCGGGGGCTTTCTTCGCAGCCGGCTTCTTGGCCGCAGCCTTCTTCGGAGCAGCAGCCTTCTTCGGGGCCGCCTTCTTGCGCGCGCCCTTCTTGGCCGGGCCCTTGGCCGCCTTTTCGGTGATCAGGGTCACCGCTTCCTCGGCAGTCAGGTCTTCGGGCTTCTTGTCGCGCGGCAAGGTGGCGTTGGTCGTGCCGTCGGTGACATAGGGGCCATAGCGCCCGGCCATCAGCTTGATCTCGCCGCCGCTATCGGGATGGGCGCCAAAGGTCTTGAGCGGTTCGGCCGCCGCGCGCGCGCCGCGCGCGCCGCCAGCCGCCGCTTCGGCCAGGCGAACCACCGCCGCGTTCATGCCGGTATCGAACACCTCGGCCGTGCCGCGCAGCTTGGCATACTTGCCATTGTGCGCAAGGTACGGGCCATAACGGCCTATATTCGCAACAATATCTTCACCCGTTTCAGGATGCTTGCCGATATTGCGCGGCAGCGACAGCAGCTTGACCGCCCAGTCGAGCGTCAGCTCGCCAATGTCCTTGGGGATCGAGGCGCGCGCCGCCTCCTTGCCATCGCCCATCTGGATATAGGGGCCAAACCGCCCGGCCTTGCGCAGGATCGGTTCGCCGCTTTCGGGGTGCTTGCCCACTTCCCCATCGCCGCCGCCGTCGGCGCTGCCGCCGGGCTGGGCGAATTTGCGGGTGAACTTGCACTCGGGATAGTTCGAACAGGCCACGAAGGCGCCATAACGCCCGCCGCGCAGCGACAACCGCCCCGCCGCGCAGGCCGGGCATTTGCGCGGATCGCTGCCGTCCTCGCTGGGTGGGAACAGGTAATCGGAGAGGAATTCGTCGAGCGCCTCGGTCACTTCCGAGGGCTTCTTTTCCATCACTTCGTCGGACTTGGGCTTGAAGTCCTTCCAGAAAGCTTCGAGCACGGCCTTCCACTGGGCGCGGCCGCCCGACACATCGTCAAGCTCGTCCTCCATCCCGGCGGTGAATTCATAGGCCACGTAGCGCGGGAAGAAGCGTTCGAGGAAAGCCGTCAGCAGCCGCCCGCTCTCCTCGGCAAAGAAGCGGTTCTTCTCGGTGCGGACATAGGACCGATCCTTGAGCACCTGGATCGTCGCGGCATAAGTTGAAGGCCGGCCAATGCCGAGTTCTTCAAGCCGCTTGACCAGCGTGGCTTCGGAATAGCGCGGCGGCGGCTGGGTGAAGTGCTGGTTGGCATCCACCGCGCGGCGCGCGGGCGCATCCCCAGCGCTCAGCACCGGCAGCATGGCGCTGTCCTCGTCATCATCGCCCGGCTTTTGATCGAGGCTTTCGTCATAGACCGCCAGGAAGCCCGGGAACTTCACCACCTGCCCGCTGGCGCGCAGTTCGTGGTTACCGGTGCCATCGCGCAGGGTCACGCTGGTGCGTTCAATCACAGCCGAAGCCATCTGGCTGGCGATCGCGCGCTTCCAGATCAGTTCATAGAGCCGCGCCTCATCGCCGTGGCCATAGTGATCCTTGCCGAAATCGGTCGGACGGATGGCTTCGTGGGCTTCCTGCGCGTTCTTGGCCTTGGTTTCATAATGTCGCGGTTTTTCAGGCAGGTAGTGTCCATTGTTATAGCGATCACCGATGGCCTTTCGCGCTGCAGAAATGGCGCTTGGGTCCATCTGCACGCCATCGGTTCGCATGTAGGTGATCGCGCCCGCTTCATAGAGCGTCTGGGCCACGCGCATCGTGTGGCTGGCCGAGAAGCCCAGCTTGCGCGCGGCTTCCATCTGCAGGGTCGAGGTGGTGAACGGCGGATAGGGATTGCGGCGGGTCGG
>JAYSCF010000114.1:0-6383 GCA_041915005.1 Novosphingobium sp. | reverse complement strand
GGCTCCGCACTTTCCGACGGGCTTGCCGGCGCTTATAGGATTGTTTCATGACAGCACAACAAATGCCCAGCGCTTCTCGGTGTCCTTCCCCGCAGGGCGTTGCCCGCGCCGCGGCGAAGATAGCGCAATTGCTGCCGCCAACGCCACTGCTGGAATTGCAGGTGGGCGAGGCCACCGTCTGGGCCAAGGTGGAATCGCTCCAGCCGATTGGCGCGTTCAAGATTCGCGGCGCCTGGCACCGCCTGTCCGACCTCACCGAGGAAGAGCGGGCGCGCGGCGTGGTCGGGGTTTCCAGCGGTAACCATGCTCAAGGCGTGGCCTGGGCCGCGCGGCGGCTGGGCATTGCCGCAACGATCGTCATGCCGGTCGATGCTCCGGCGGTGAAACTGGCCGCAACCCGCGCGCTGGGCGCGGAAGTCATTCTCTATGACCGTCCCGGCGGCGAGGACCGCGATGCCGTGGCGGGCCAGCTCTGCGCCGAGCGCGGCGCCACCCTGGTCCACGCCTATGCCGATCCGTGGGTGATCGAAGGCCAGGGCAGCGCCGGGATCGAAATCATGGCCCAGATGGCCCAGCGCGGACTTGGCGCGCCCAGCCGAATCATCACGCCCTGTGGCGGCGGCGGGCTGGCTGCGGGGCTTGCGCTCGCTTGTCCCGAGGCGGAAATCGTGCCGGTTGAACCCGAAGGCTGGGACGATGTCTGCCGCAGCCTGGCCAGCGGCACGATCCAGCGGGTGACGGCGGATGCCCCGCCGACCGCCTGTGATGCCTTGCAGACGCCAGCAACCTTCCCGATCAACTTCGCGGTGCTGAAGGAACGCTGCGCCTATGGGCTGGCGGTCAGCCCGGCCGAAGTGCGCGCGGCCCAGCGCCATGCCTTTGACAAGCTGCATCTGGTGATCGAACCGGGCGGCGCGGCAGCCCTGGCCGCCGTGCTCGCGGGCAAGGTTCCGACCGATGGGCGCACCGTGATCATGCTCAGCGGCGGCAACACCGATCCCGAAAGCTTTGCCAAGGTGCTGCACACAAACGATTAGTTGCGTTTGACAATCGATTCCCCCGCGCACACCCTCTCACCCTCGGGTCACAAGAACCAAATAGAGGGGGAGAATATGATCGGAGTTGAAATCCTGAAGCCGGTGGCCGTGCTGGCCGGTTGGACGATGCTGATGTGGCTGTGGATGTATGTCACCCGCATTCCGGCGATGAGCGCCGCCAAGATCGACAGCAAGAACCTGGTCGGCGGGACCGGCAAGAACCTTGACGGCGTGCTGCCCGACAAGACCCAGTGGATCGCCCACAACTACAACCACCTGCACGAAGCACCGACGGTGTTCTATGCCGTGGCGCTGGGGCTTGCGCTGCTCGGGCTGGGCGATGGGCTCAACGCCACGATCGCATGGGCCTATGTCGGCTTCCGCATCCTGCACTCGCTGGTCCAGGCAACCGTGAACCGCGTGATGATCCGCTTCATGCTGTTTTCGCTGTCGAGCCTGGCGCTGATCGCGTTGACGGTCCACCTGCTGATCGCGGTGTTCCACGCTCCGGCAGCCTGAGCATCAGGCACAAGCAAGGGGCCGGCCTGCAATGGCCGGCCCCTTTCGTTTTTGCGCTTAAAACGCCTTGCGCACTTCAAGTGTGATGACCCGCCCGCGCGGAACCAGATAGTCGGCCTGATAGGACAGCGGCACCGCGCCGTTGGCATCGGTTACCTTCTGGCGTGAATCGAACAGGTTCTCGAACTTGAGCGACAGGCGCGTATCCTTGAACAGCGGCGCGCGCTCGACCAGCTTCGGCATCCGGCCCAGATCGGCGAAGAAATTGACGTTGAGCTTGGTCACCGCGCCAAAGCGCAGATCACTGCTCCCGACCTGACCACTGGCCTTGAGGCGGGTCGGCGCTGACCAGGTACCCTGGCTGAAAAAGCCAAAGCCCTTGTAGAACATGCCGCCAGTGAATTCGAGGCTGTGGCGCGGCGTGCCGCCGGCGGAAAGCGCGTCCCCGCCCAGCAGATCGAGCACCGGCCCGCCCGGCGTGATCGCCACCGTGCTGTCGAACTGCACGGTATGGAATACACCAATGTTCCAGCGGCCCTGCCCGCCGCCGCCAGGGCCGCCCATCATGGCCATCATCCCGCCGCGTCCGCCCCGCCCGCCAGGCGCGCCCATGCCGCCGCCATTCGCCGCGCCAACCGCACCATCGAGATTGAGCCCCCAGCGCAGCCGCGAACCGGTCTGTTCGGCAAACGTCACCGGGCGCTGGTCGATTGCGATCAGCCGGCCGGCTGAATCGCGGGTCACCCGCCCCGGGAACGCGGCTTCGATCGCACTGGTGAGGACCGGGAAGCTCGCCGAAACATTGCTCGAATGGTTGCGGAAATATTCGACGACGAGGTTCGACCGCCCGGGAATCGGCAACTGCCAGTTGAGTGAAAACTTCCAGTCGCGCTGGCGCTCGCTGGTAAGCTGGCGATTGCCGCCGGTGGTCAGGGTGACCAGCGCGGTTTCGCCCCGGCTGGGATCATAGACCGGCACGTTGAAGGTCTGCACCGTGGGGCTGCCAAGCTGGGCCAGCGTGGGTGCAGCCTCGTTGACGATATAGCTCACCCCCAGCGACAGCGGCTTGGTGGGTGCCCAGTTCAGCCCCGCGCTCCAATCGGCGAGATCGCCAAAATCGGACAGGTGATCCCACCCGGCGCTGAGGTTGAGCGCCAGATCGCCGATGCTGCCCAGCACGTTCTCGCGCTTGCTGGTCAGCGGAAGGGCAAGGTTCATCCCCGCCGACAGATCGCCGCGGGTCAGATTGGCCGGGCTTGACCCCGCGCGGGTATCGCGGCTTTCGATGTTCGACCAGGCATAGCCGCTGCGCAGCGTAACCGTAGCATCGCCCGCCGGAAGACGCAGCGGCCGGCCCGTCAGCGTGACCAGCCCGGTCACCCCGTCGCTGTTCGAACTGGCCGTATCGGTGCCAGCCGAAGCCAGCACCGGCAGCACCCCGCCGATCGGCAGCGTCCCGGCGGCAGCGGCCGCAACCAGCGCCGTGGTATCGGCGCGCCGATCGATCCGCGTCGTGCTTTCGCTGTGGGTGGCATCGAGCGTGCCCGAAAACTGCCAGGTGCCCAGGAAGGTGGTGAGCCCGGCCCCGCCCTGGACGGTGGTGGTGGCGACCCGGCGCGCCAGCGGATCATCCAGCGCGCGCAGCAGGCTGGACCCATCCGGCGCAGTCAGGCGGACCACATCAAGCCCGGTAAAGCTATTGGCCAGCGAGCGGCTGGCCCCGCCGCTCAGGCTGAGCGAGCCGCCCAGCCCGTCCTTGCCCAGCCCCTTCGACCAGCTGGCAGTGACCCCGTAATTGGTCGATTGCGCGATCAGCGAGCGATAGTCTGCCGGGCGCGGATCGGTTGCAACATCGGGCACGCTTGCGGCAGCCTGGGCTACGCCGCGTTCACTTTCGTACAGCGGAGTGGTGTGATCGATCGTGGCATTGAGATTAAGCCGCTGCGGCCCGTGGATTCGCAGCAGCGTGGCCTCAAGCCCGCTGACCGCAAAGCCGCCATGGCTGGGCAAGCCATAGCCCAGTTCGGCCCGGCGGTTCTGGAAGTTGTCCTTGAGGATCAGGTTCACCACCCGCGCATCGGGCGGAAAGCCGAACCGCAGCGCGACTTCCTCGGGCAAGACCTCGACCCGGCGGATCGCCTCGGGCGGATAGTTGCGCATCTCGCGGAAGTTGGTGATGCGCTGGCCATTGACCAGCACCACCGGCGGGCCATTGCCGCGGCCGCGCCCAGAGCCGGTCTGCGGGCTGATCCGCTCCAGCAACTGTGCGACGGACGATGCGCCCAGCGACGCGATATCGTTTTCATCAAGCGTTGCGATCGGGGCTTCGGGGGCATCAACCTGCCCCTTGATGCGCGAAGCCAGCACCACGATTTCGCCGGGACTGGCTGCGGCCTGAACCTCGTCTTCCGCCGGGTTCGCCGGCTGCGCCTGGGCCGCCGCGACCTCGGCCGCGAAAGCCGGCGCGCTCAGCGCAGTCGAAGCCAGCAGGGTAAGGACGGGAAGGGAAACGCGCTGCATGAAAACCTCATAACAAATCGGGCCGATTGACCCCGGCTCCTCTCCCGCTGGGGTGGCTGTTGCGGCATGCCTGCTGGCTTGGCAAGGCGCGGGCGCGTAACAAATTGTCACGTGGTTGCATCAATCCTGCGCACCTTGCGTGGCTCTCTCACGCCTAAGGCTTCCCTTTTGCGCTGCACGCGGCTATGGCGCGCCGCAATGTTACTGACCCTAGACGGATATTGAGCGCGGATGGCGAAGGAAGAACTGCTTGAAATGCGTGGCACGGTGGTGGAACTGCTGCCAAACGCCATGTTCCGCGTCCGCTTGGAAAACGATCACGAAATCCTTGGCCACACCGCCGGCAAGATGCGCAAGAACCGCATCCGCGTGCTGGTGGGCGACGAGGTGCTGGTCGAACTGACCCCCTACGATCTGACCAAGGGCCGGATCACCTATCGCTTCATGCCCGGCCGCGGCGGCCCCGGCCAGTATTGAGCGGAGCGGCGCCCATGAGCGCCCCCCAGCTTGTTCTTGCATCGGCCAGCCCCCGGCGGCGCGAACTGATCGCGCGGCTGGGTCTGGTGCCGTCTGCAATCGCCGCCGCCGATATCGACGAAACCCCGCTCAAGGGCGAACAGCCCCGCTCGTATGCCCAGCGCATGGCGCGCGAAAAGGCCGCTGCCGTCGATGGTGCGGGGGCTTTCGTGTTGTCGGGCGATACGGTGGTGGCTGCCGGGCGTCGCATCCTGCCCAAGGCAGAGGATGAAGCCACCGCGCGCGAATGCTTGCGGCTGCTGTCCGGGCGGCGTCACCGGGTGCTGTCAGCGGTCGCGCTCAAGCACCCCGATGGCACCCTGCGCGAACGCCTGTCGGAAACCGTGGTGCGGGTAAAGCCGCTCAGCGAGGCCGAGATCGAAGCCTATGTCGCCAGTGGCGAATGGCACGGCAAGGCCGGCGGCTATGCTATCCAGGGCAGCTTTGAAGGTCTGATCGCGTGGATTGGCGGCAGCCATTCCGGCGTCATGGGCCTGCCGCTGTTCGAAACCCGCGCGCTGCTGAAAAGCGCAGGACTGCTCCTTGGCTGAGTGGCTGATCGAAGACGGGATCGGCGAAACCCGCGCGATCCTGGTCGAAGGCGATGAAGTGCTGGCCGCGCGGCTCGTTTGGCCCGGCGCGCTGGCAGCTGGACAGATCGAGGATGCGCGGTTGATCGCCCGCAGCGCCGGTGCAAAGCGCGGCACGGCTCGCTTTGCCAATGGCGAGGAAGCGCTGGTTGACGGCCTGCCCAAGGACGCCAGCGAAGGCGCCATGCTGCGCCTCAAGATCACGCGCGCGGCATTGGCCGAAGCAGGCCGCTACAAACGCGCCCAGGCCCGCCCGACCACCGATGCGCCCTGCCCCGCACCGCGCCCGGCCGGGCGGATCGTCCACCGCTTTCCCGCAGGCCTGTGGGAAGACCTGTTCGCCGATGCCTGGAGCGGCGAGATCGCCTTTGCCGGTGGCGCGCTCAGCATCACCCCCACCCCGGCGATGACCGTGATCGACATCGATGGCGATCTGCCGCCCGGCGCGCTGGCACTGGCGGCGGCAGAACAAGTTGCCCTTGCGCTGCGCCGGCTTGATCTGGCCGGTTCGATCGCGATCGATTTTCCCACCCTGCCCGACAAGGCCGATCGCAAGGCCGTGGACGAGACCCTGGCCGCCGCCCTGGCCGATTGGCCGCACGAGCGCACCGCGATGAACGGGTTTGGCATTGTTCACCTTGTCGCCCGGCTGGAACGCCCCTCGCTGCTGCACCGCCTGGCGCTGCACCGCGCTGCGGCAGCCGCGCGCATGGTGCTGCGCCGGGCCGAGCAGGTTGAAATGCCCGGCGCCCTGCTGATCACGGCGCATCCGGCGGTGCGCGCAGCCGTGCGCCCCGAATGGCACGAAGACCTTGCCCGCCGCACCGGGCGGGTCATCCACTGGCGCGATGATCCGGCGCTTGCGCTTGACGGCGGATTCGCTCAGGCGCACCAGCCATGACCAGTGCTTCTCGAAAGTGCCCGATCTGCGGAAAGCCGCGCGTCGAGGCCCATACCCCGTTCTGCTCGACCCGCTGCCGCGACCGCGATCTGGTGAAATGGCTCGACGATGGCTATGCCCTGCCCGGCCCCCGGGCGAACGATGAAGACGCGCAAGAGTAAGATTCCCCTCTTGCCAAGGCGCGATTGCTTCGCCATAGGCGCGCTTCACAACCGCTCGCTGGTCCGCAAAACGGACTTTTGACGATGCGATGCCCGGATAGCTCAGTTGGTAGAGCAGCGGATTGAAAATCCGCGTGTC
>JAYSCF010000113.1:0-6405 GCA_041915005.1 Novosphingobium sp. | reverse complement strand
GCAGGCGCCGTCGCCCACATGTCCCTTCATCTAAACCGACAATGTCAAAGAGCCGCCGACAAATTCAGGCGGACAACCATCGTTCCCCGTTTTTTACTCCGGGGGACTTGTTGTCCGTTGATGTTGGCGACCGGGGCGTTCGAGCCGTTTGAAGCGGCGTTCCCGTCCGGTGAAGCGGCCTCTAAGGGTGGCCTGTGATTCGGTCAACGGCTTTTTGCAATTTTGTTTCAATTTTTTCGAAAATGGCTGTTTTGCGTGGGTTTTGGCCTGCCCGATAATCCGCACTGTCAGATCCCCCCGGGGCAAACATGGCCACGCAGGCAGAATCAGGGGGCGATTCTGCACCGATTCACCCCGATTCACCCCCCTGTAGAGCCTTGATTAAGACCCGCGCGCTATGTCGCGGGCATGATCCGGGCCGCAAACACCGTCGATTCCCTGCCGATTCTCGCCAGCGAGGCACCGATTCCCCGCGTGGCAGTGATCGTGCCGGCCTATGGCGTGGCCCACTTGCTGGCCGAGGCACTGGATTCGCTGCTCTCCCAGGAGCTGGCCGAATGGGAATGCATCGTGATCGACGATGGTGCGCCCGATGACGTGGCGGCTGCGGCAGCCCCTTATCTATTGGATCCGCGCATCCGCTTTCTTGCCACGGCGAACCACGGCGTCTCTGCCGCGCGCAATACGGCTGTCGCCCACACCCGCGCGCCATTGATTGCCTTGCTTGATGGCGACGACCTGATCCGGCCCGATTACCTCAAGACCATGACCGCCCTGCTCGAGAGCGATCCTGCGATCCGCCTGACGACCTGCAACGCGCGCATCTTTGGCGCCGTCCCGCGCGAGCGCCTGTGCTTCAACAGCAAGCAGGGATCGAGCGATGGGAACCGGGGCAGCCTGGCCGACGTGCTCGATCGCAGTTTCGGCGTATATATAGGGACGACCTTTCGCCGCGCCGATTTCGACGCGGTTGGCGGGTTCGACACCGGCATGGCCCAGTCCGAGGATTTCGACCTCTGGGTGCGGCTGATGCAGCTTGGCGGGCACGCCTACTATGTCGACAGGGTCATGGGCGATTACCGGGTGCGTCCCAATTCTGCCTCGGCCCATGCCGGACGGATGCTGATGGGCAATCTCAAGGTCTATGAAAAGGCCCGCGCTGCCCTCCCCGCCGATGCCCCGGAGCAGGCGCTGCTTTGCCACCTGATTGCCGAGAGCCAGGAGGCGCTCGATTTCGAACACGCAATCGACCGTGTGGTCGATGGCGATACCCATCGCGGGCTGGCCGAACTGCGCCGGACCAAGGCGCGGGTCGATGGACCGGTCTGGGCGCTGTCCTTTGCCCTGTGGCGGCTGATCCCGCCGCTCGCCCGCCCGATGCTGGCCTGGCGGCGGCGTGCCCACAGCCGGGGCGCCTCGCAAGGTGGGTTCGGGGCGCTGTTCGAAGGTCTGGTCGGATGAGCGCCGCAAGCACAGCCCCCAGCCCCGCTCAAAGCGAACTGGCCCAGCAGGTCCGCAGCGCGGTGATCTGGCGCTCGGGCACGCAAATATTTAGCCAGGTCGTGGCCTGGGCCTCGACATTCATGGTGATCCGCATCCTGTCGCCGGCCGACTATGGCCTGTTCGCGATGACTTCGGTGGTGCTGGTCCTGCTCAGCCTGCTCAACGGCTATGGCTTTGCCAATGCCGCGATCCAGCAGCGCGATGGCGGCCAGCAGCAATTGCGCCAATTGTTCGGCCTGCTGCTGGTGATCAATGCCGCCCTGGCCGCTGGGCAATTCTGCGCCGCGCCGCTGATCGCGGCCTATTACCGCCAACCGGCGGTGGCAGACCTGCTGCGGGTCCAGGCGCTGATCTATCTGTCCACCCCGTTCCTGGCGCTGGGCTATACCGTGCTCTCGCGCGAGATGGACTTTCGCCGGCAGGCCCAGGTCAATGTCGGCTCGGCCCTGATTGGGGCCTTCACCGCGCTGGCCTGCGCGCTGGCGGGATGCGGGGTCTGGACACTGGTGTTCGCCCCACTGGCCAGCTTCACCAGCCGCGGCCTTGGCATGGCGCTGGTGGCGCGCGCGCTGGTCTGGCCCAGCTTCAACTTTCGCGGGGTACGCAAGCTGGCCGACTACGGCGGGGTCGTGATGGTCGGGCAGATCTTCTGGTTCGCGCAGAGCCAGGCCGATATCGTCATCGCTGGCCGGGCTTTCGCGCCCCACGAACTGGGTCTCTATACCACCAGCCTGTTCTTGGCGCAGATCTTCGTCAACAAGGTAGTGCCGCCGCTCAATGAAGTGGCCTTCAGCGCCTATGCCCGAATTCAGGATGACACCGCCGCAGTGGCAGCCGGTTTCCTGAAATCGGTGCGGCTGATCATGACCATCGCCTTGCCGTTCTGCCTTGGCCTTGCCGCCGTGGCCGAGCCGGCGGTCCATGTCGCGCTGGGCGACAAGTGGCTGGCTGCGGCTCCGATCGTCCGCCTGCTCGCCCTCGCGATGCCGTTCATGACGCTCTATGTCCTGTTCGGCCCGGCGGTCAGCGCGCGCGGCCGCCCCGGCATCACCACGCGCTGTTCGATACTGGGCGCGGTGCTGATGCCGATCGCCTATTATATCGGGGTGCACTTTGGCGTGGTTGGCATCGCCGCCGCATGGCTGGCCGCCTATCCCGTAATAACTGCGATCGGCGCGGCCTGGTCGCTGCCGGTGATCGGGGTCAAGCCGGGCGCACTGCGCGATGCGGTGCTGCCGCCCACGCTCGCGGCACTGGCGATGGGCCTGGCGGTGACGCTGCTGGATCAGGCCCTGCCGCCTTTGGCGCAGATCGCGCGGCTGGCGGTTCTGGTCGGTGCGGGCGGCGCGGTCTATGGCGGGTGGCTGGTGCTGTTCGCCCGCGCCCAGCTGGCCGAGCTGATCGCGCTGGTCCTGAAACGCTGAACGGGATCAGCTGCGCCGCAGTTCGGCAATCACCCGGCGTACAGCTGCCGCATAAAGCCCAGCGTGATAGCGGTTGGTGCCGAGGAAATGGACCAGCGCGGCGTCTCCCGGGATCGCCTGCCGCCAGTAGTTGAGATAGCGGCTATGCGGCAACAGCAACGGATCGGCGGCATTGGCGGTCTCGAAGTTCGAGCTGACCTGTTCGCTGCCCCATTCGTGCCAGCGCGGTCCGATCAGGCGCGCGGCCTCTGCGCTGAACGCCTCGACCAGCCCCCGTCCTTCGGTTGACGGCGCAAAGCCTGCAAAACCCGAACAGCCCCGAACATAACGCAGTCCCCCGCGGTGCGGGATCCGCACGTCGGCCAGCGCAGCCTCGATCGCCCATTGCATGTGATCCTTGCCCGGATCGCGGTGCGCGCGGGCATAGGCACTGGCTTCCTCCAGCCCAAGCAGCGCGCTGTCATCACCGCCGCGCAGGGTAAAGCTGCGCCCTGCAGCAATCGCGCCCACGATCTCGGGCACTGGGCCAAGGGTCACGGTGTCGGAATCGAGCTGGATGACATAGGCGCTGCGGCGCAGGTCGAGGATCGTCAGCAACCGCTCCCAGGTTCCGCCGCGCTGGCACGGCCCGGTATCGACCGCCGCGATCGGCGTGATCGGCGGATTATCGCAGTGATGCGCCAGCAGCGACTTGTCCTCTGGGGTCAGCGTTCCATCATCCAGGATCGCCACCCGCCCCCGAGCGAGCCGCGCGTGGAGCGATTTCACAGCCACCAGATAGGGCAGCAGCACCCGCGTGCCGATCATCGAGAACAGGATTACATCATCGTCGCGCGCGCGAATTGGCGGCGTGCCCAGAATTCCCGCCGCTGCGCGCCGCAGTTGCACCTCGCGCACGCGGCGCACAGCCTTGTCGACCAGCGAGATCATCCCTCCGCCCTAGCAGCGCGTGTTTAAATAAAGACGAACGCCGCCGCCCCGTGATATTGTGCGGCATAACCATACAGAGAGATGCGCCATGCCGATGCATCCGTTGCTTGCGCCGCTGTTGCCGCTGATCGCGGCCTTTCCCCTCGCCGCCGGGCAGGCCGGCACCCAGCCCGCTTCCGATGTCGACGTTATCGCGATCGGGCGCGACCATTCGGGCCACATGACCGTGCCGGTAAGCTTTGGCGATCACGGCCCGTTCCGCTTCCTGATCGACACCGGATCGCAAAATACCGTGCTGAGCAGCGCACTGGCCACCACGCTTGCGCTCCAGCCGACCAGCAAGGCCACCCTGATCGGCTTTGCCGGATCGCAGCAGGCCGCAACCGTGGTGATCGATCAGCTCGATCTCGGGCGCCGCTCCTATTACGGCCTGCTCGCCCCGCTGCTCAACGGCGCGGACATGGGGGCCGACGGGATCCTCGGGCTCGACAGCCTGCAGGGCCAGCGCGTGTTGATCGATTTTCGCAAGGGGCTGATCGCGGTCAACGATGCCAAGACGCTGGGCGGCAACACCGGCTACGAGATCGTGGTGACCGCGCGGCGCAAGTCGGGCCAGCTGATCATGGCCCAGGCCCGGATCGATGGCGTGACGACCTCGGTGGTGATCGACACCGGGGCGGAAACCTCGGTCGGCAACCTGGCGCTGCGCAATGCCCTGGCCCACCGCAGCAAGGGCGAGACCACCGTGCTGCACAGTGTCACCGGGCAGCAGGTCACCGCCGACATGGGGCTCGCGCGCAAGCTCGACATCGGCGAGGTGTCGTTCGCCAACGTGCTGATCGCCTATACCGATGCCCCGCCGTTTCGCGCCCTCGGGCTTGACCAGCGGCCCGCGCTGTTCCTGGGCATGCGCGACCTGCGCGCGCTTGATCGGCTGGCGATCGATTTCTCCACCCGGCGGATCTATTTCGACCTCCCGCGCGAGGCGCTCTAGCTTTCCCTTCCGTTTTGGCGGCGGGCTCCTACATGGGAGCAATGCCGCCAGACTTTCCCGCCGCCCCGTCCCGCAATGCCCGCCACGACGGCTGGGGCACGCTCAGCCGCTTCCTGCCCTATCTGTGGCCGCGGGATAATCCGGCGCTCAGGGTGCGGATCGTCATCGCGGTCGGCCTGATCCTGCTGTCGACAGCTACCCAGTTCGTGCTGCCCTATCTGCTGAAATGGGCGATCGACGCGATGAACGTCACGGGCGCGCGGGTGCTGACTTTCGCGCTGCTCTATGTCGTGGCCTATTCGGTCGGGCGCTTTGCCGGCGTGGTGTTCGACAACCTGCGCAACATCGTGTTCGAACGCGTTGGCCAGGATGCCACCCGCCAATTGGCCGAAAACGTCTTTGCCCGGCTCCACCGGCTGTCGCTGCGCTTCCACCTTGCGCGGCGCACCGGCGAAGTGACCAAGGTGATCGAACGCGGGACCAAGAGCATCGACACCATGCTCTATTTCATGCTGTTCAACATCGCCCCCACAGTGATCCAGCTGATCGGCGTGGCGGTGATCTTCTATATCAACTTCGGGTGGGAACTGGTCGCGGCCACCGCGCTGGCGGTGGTGGCCTATATATATGTCACCCGCACCATCACCGAATGGCGCACCCACCTGCGCGAAGCGATGAACCGGCTCGATGGGCAGGCACTGTCGCGCGCGGTCGATTCGCTGCTCAACTACGAGACCGTGAAATACTTCAGCGCCGAAGCGCGCGAGGAAGAACGCTATGCCCAGGCGACCCGGGCCTATGCCCAGGCCGCGGTGAAGAGCGAGAACAGCCTTGGCCTGCTCAACATCGCCCAGGCGCTGGTGGTCAACCTGCTGATGGCCGGCGCGCTGGCCTATACCACCTGGGGCTGGGCGCAGGGGCGGTATAGCGCAGGCCAGTTGGTCTTCGTGCAGACCTTCCTGACCCAATTGTTCCGTCCGCTCGACATGCTGGGCATGGTCTATCGCACGATCCGGCAGGGCCTGATCGACATGGCCGAAATGTTCCGCCTGCTCGACACGCCGGTGGAAGTGGCCGATGCGCCCGGCGCACCCGCGCTGGTGGTCAAGCGCCCTTCGCTGGTGTTTGACAACGTGGTGTTCGGTTACGAAAGCGACCGCACGATCCTCAAGGGCCTGTCGTTCGAAGTGCCCGCCGGGTCGCAGGTCGCGCTGGTCGGCCCCTCGGGCGCGGGCAAGAGCACGATCGCCCGGCTGGTGTTCCGCTTCTATGATCCAACCTCGGGCCGGATCCTGATCGACGGGCAGGATATCCGCGAAGTGACCCAGGCGTCCCTGCGCAGCCATATCGGCATCGTGCCGCAGGATACGGTGCTGTTCAACGACACCATCGGTTACAACATCGCCTATGGCCGCGATGGTGCGGGCGCGACCGAAATCGAACAGGCCGCGCGCGGCGCGGCGCTGATGGACCTGATCGGCCGGCTGCCCAAAGGCTTCGATACCGAAGTGGGGGAACGCGGGCTGAAACTGTCCGGCGGGGAAAAGCAGCGCG
>JAYSCF010000112.1:0-6548 GCA_041915005.1 Novosphingobium sp. | reverse complement strand
TCACCCAGTTCGTGCCGGGCCACGTCCACCTCAAGGATCTGGGCCAGCTGGTCGCGCGCGAGATCGAGGCTGCGGGCGGCGTTGCCAAGGAATTCAACACCATCGCGGTCGATGATGGCATTGCCATGGGCCACGACGGGATGCTCTATTCGCTCCCCAGCCGCGACCTCATCGCCGACAGCGTCGAATATATGGTCAACGCGCATTGCGCCGATGCGATGGTCTGCATTTCCAACTGCGACAAGATCACGCCGGGCATGCTGATGGCGGCGATGCGGATCAACATTCCGGTGGTGTTCGTTTCGGGCGGGCCGATGGAAGCGGGCAAGGTCGTGCTCGATGGTAAGGAAGTTGCGCTTGACCTGATCGATGCGATGATCGCCGCCGGCGATGACAAGGTCAGCGACGAAGACGTGGCCAAGATCGAACGCGCCGCTTGCCCGACCTGCGGTTCGTGCTCGGGCATGTTCACGGCCAATTCGATGAACTGCCTGACCGAGGCGCTGGGCCTCTCGCTGCCGGGCAATGGTTCGCAGCTGGCCACCCATGCCGACCGCAAGGAGCTGTTCCTGCAGGCCGGGCGGCTCGCGGTGGACCTGTGCCGCCGTTATTACGAACAGGATGATGCCAGCGTGCTGCCGCGCTCGATCGCCAGCTTCAAGGCGTTCGAAAACGCGATGAGCCTTGATATCGCGATGGGCGGATCAACCAACACCGTGCTGCACCTGCTGGCCGCAGCCCAGGAAGCCGGGGTCGATTTCACCATGGCCGATATCGACCGCCTGAGCCGCAAGGTGCCGTGCCTGTCGAAGGTCGCCCCGACCAAGAGTGACGTCCACATGGAAGACGTTCACCGCGCGGGTGGCATTCCGGCGATCCTGGGCGAACTGGACCGTGCCGGGCTGCTCCACACCGACCTGCCGACGGTTCACGCGCCGACCATGGCCGATGCGCTCAACCGATGGGATATCAAGCGGACCAACGATCCCGCCGTGCAGGAATTCTTCAAGGCCGCGCCGGGCGGCGTGCCGACCCAGACCGCGTTCAGCCAGAGCCGCCGCTGGGCCGACCTCGATACCGACCGCGAAAGCGGCGTGATCCGCAGCGCCGAACACGCCTTTTCCAAGGATGGCGGGCTTGCCGTGCTGTTTGGCAACATCGCGCTTGATGGCTGCATCGTGAAAACGGCGGGCGTGGATGACAAGATCCTCAAGTTCACCGGCCCGGTAAAGGTCTATGAAAGCCAGGATGCGGCCGTCACCGCGATCCTGACCGGCCAGGTCGTGGCCGGTGACGTGGTCGTGATCCGTTATGAAGGGCCCAAGGGCGGCCCGGGCATGCAGGAAATGCTCTATCCCACCAGCTACCTGAAATCGAAGGGGCTGGGCAAGGATTGCGCGCTGCTGACCGACGGGCGCTTTTCGGGCGGCACGTCGGGCCTGTCGATCGGCCATGCCTCGCCCGAAGCGGCAGAGGGCGGGGCGATCGGTCTGGTTGAAAATGGCGATACGATCGAAATCGACATTCCGAACCGCACGATCAACCTGGCCATTTCCGACGCCGAACTCGAACGCCGCCGCGCCGCGCGCGATGCCAAGGGCTGGCAGCCCGAAGCCCCGCGCAAGCGCCAGGTTTCGGTCGCATTGCAGGCCTATGCCGCGATGACCACCAGCGCCGCCAAGGGTGCGGTGCGCGACATTACGCAGCTGACCAAGCGGTAATGCGCCGCCTCGCGCTTCTTGGGGCCTTGCTGCTGGCCGCCTGTTCGGGCGGCGGCGCGGCCAAGCCTGAAGCAGCGCAGGAACGCATCTGGTGCGCGCTGGGCGGGGCCAAGGCCTTTGCCCAGGAGTGTACGCTGGAACGCGGCACGGCGGATGGCGCGACGAGCTATGTCGTGCGTCATCCCGATGGCGCGTTCCACCGCTTTGTGGCGAGCAAGGATGGGCAGAACCTGCTTGCCGCCGACGGCGCGGACCTGTCGCAATCGGCGCTCAAGCAGGATCGCTATGAAGTGATCCTGGGCGATGCCCGCTATGTGATCCCGCTGCATGCCCCGGGCAAATGACCAGATCCTGACCGCCGCGCAGATGCGCGCGGCCGAAGCCATGCTGATCGCGGCGGGCACCAGCGTCGATGCGCTGATGCAGGCCGCCGGGCGCGGCGCGGCGGACTATGTCTGGCGGATGTCCGGCGGGCGCGTGGTGACCGTGCTGTGCGGGCCGGGCAACAATGGCGGCGATGGCTATGTGATCGCACAGGCGATCCACGAACGCGGCGGCGCGGTGCAGGTTGTAGCGGCCTGCGCGCCCGCAACCGATGCCGCGCGTACCGCCCGCGCGCTGTTTGCGGGCGAGGTGCTGGGGCCGGATGCCGAATGCGCTGGCGATGTGTTTGTCGATTGCCTGTTCGGATCGGGGCTCAGCCGCCCGCTGTCAGCGGAGCACCTTGCGCTGGTCACGCGGCTGGCCGCAAGCCATGCGCGGCGCATTGCGATCGACCTGCCCAGCGGCATCGATGCCGATCTGGGGCTGCCGCTCAATCAGGGGCTTTCGGCCTATGATCTGACCGTGGCGCTGGGCGCCTGGAAATTTGCGCATTATCTGATGCCTGCGAGCGCGCTGATGGGCGCGCTGCGATTGGTGCCGATCGGGGTGGGGGACATTGCCGGCGCCGCGCAGGTGATCGCGCAGCCCCGCTTGCGGGCGCCAGCATCCGATGCCCACAAATACACGCGCGGTCTGCTGGGCGTAGTGGGCGGGGCGATGCCGGGGGCGGCGCTGCTGGCCGCGCTGTCGGCGCAAGGGGCGGGGGCAGGCTATGTCAAATTGCTGGCCGATCATGCCGCCGCCCCGGCAGACCTGGTGGTGGACAGCCAGCCGCTGGCCGAGGCGCTCACCGATACGCGGCTGGCCGCCTTGCTGGTCGGTCCCGGCCTTGGCCGGGATGGCGCGGCGCGCGAACGGCTGGCGGTGGCCCTGTCAGAGCCGATTGCGGCGGTGATCGATGCCGATGCGCTGGTCCTGCTCGGCGCGCGGCAGCTGGCGGAACGCACCGCGCCGCTCATCGCCACCCCGCACGAAGGCGAACTGATCGCGCTGGAGCGTGCGTTTGATTGCCTGGGTAGCGGCAGCAAGGTTGAACGCGCCCGCGCCCTGGCGCAGGCCAGCGGGATGGTGATCGTGGCCAAGGGCCCCGATACGGTGGTGGCCGCGCCCGATGGCCGCACCGCGCTGGGCCATCGGGGATCGAGCTGGCTTTCGACTGCTGGCACGGGCGACGTGCTGGCCGGGGCCATCGCCAGCCGGCTTGCCAGCGGGGCCGAACCTTTCGCTGCGGCCTGTGAAGGGCTGTGGCTCCACGGCGCGGCGGCGCGGCTTTGTCCCCCTGCTTTCACCGCCGCGCAGCTTGCCGCGCAGGTCCGCAGCGCCTACGCCGCCTGCCTGTGACCATGCCTGAAGAAATCATCCGTATCGCCGCAAAGGGCGATGGCCTGACCGCATCTGGGCGTTACGCCTGGGGCGTGGCGCCGGGCGATCTGCTCCACGAGGATGGCCGGATCGAGCCGGGGCCGCACCACGTGGCGCCGGCCTGCCGCCATTTCGGCCAGTGCGGCGGCTGCCAGTTGCAGCAGCTGGATGAGGAAAGCCTGGCCCAGTTCGTCGAGGCGCGGGTGGCCAATGCCTCGACCGCGCAGGAACTGGGGGCCGAACACATCGCTCCGCCGCACCTGTCCCCCCCGGCCAGCCGCCGCCGTGCCTCGCTGCGTGCCGAAAGCTCGCAAGGGCGGGTGGTGATCGGTTACCGCGAAGCAAAATCGCACCGCCTGGTCGAACTGGCCGAATGCGCGGTGCTGGTGCCTGAAATCGTGGCGATCCTGCCGCATGTTCGCAAACTGCTGATCAAACTGGGGCAGGCCGCCCCCAAGAGCGGCAAAGGCGCAGGCAAGGGCGCGGGCAAGGGGCGGCACGTCCATGCCAAGCTGGCCGCCGATGTCGAATTGACCCTGGCCGATCAGGGGCTCGACCTGGGGATCAAGGGGCTGACGGTCGAAGGGCTTGCCGCCACCGAGGCGATGCTCGATTTCGCGCGCGACCACGCGCTGGCGCGGCTTACGCTTGATCAGGGCTATGGTCCTGAAACCGTGTGGGAGCCGGAACCCGTGACCATCACCCTGGCCGGGGTGGCCGTGCCGTTTCCGCCGGGATCGTTTCTCCAGGCCACCCGCGACGGCGAGGATGTGCTGACCGGCGCGGCCCGTGAATGGCTGGCCGGTAGCGCCACCGTGGCGGACCTGTTCTCTGGCCTTGGCACTTTCGCCTTCGCGCTGGCTGGCCCCGGCACCAAGGTGCTGGCGGTTGAGGCCGCGCGCGATGCTAGCCTGGCCTGCAAGGCGGCTGCCGCGCGCAGCGGCCTGCCGGTCCATGCGCTGCACCGCGACCTGTTCCGCAATCCGCTGCTGGCCGAGGAACTGGATCGATTTTCCGCGGTCGTGCTCGATCCGCCGCGCGCGGGCGCGCGCGAACAAGTGGAGCGGATTGCCGACAGCACGGTGCCCCGGGTGGTCTATATCAGCTGCAACCCATCAAGCTGGGCGCGCGATGCAGCCTTGCTGATCGAGTCCGGCTACCGGCTGGCCGATCTGCGCCCGGTGGGCCAGTTCCGCTGGTCGACCCACGTGGAACTGGCGAGCCTGTTCGTCCGCCAGGACTAACGCCCCAGCCGCGCGGGGACTTCGCGCCATTCGCCGGGCTGCAGCCCATCCAGCGTCCAATCCCCGATCCGCCAGCGCACCAAGCGCAGGGTGGGGTGGCCGACCGCGGCGGTCATCCGCCGGACCTGGCGGTTGCGGCCTTCGCGGATCGTCAGGCTGATCCAGCTGTCGGGCACGGTCTGGCGCACGCGGATCGGCGGATTGCGGGGCCATAGTTCGGGCGCGGGGATCAGCTCTGCTTCGGCCGGACGGGTCAGCCCATCCTTCAAGGTCACGCCGCGCCGCAGGGCCTCCAGCGCCGCGGCATCGGGAATGCCTTCGACCTGCGCGAGATAGGTCTTGGGCACCTTGTAGCGCGGATCGGCGATCCGCGCCTGGAGCCGCCCATCGTCGGTCAGCAGCAGCAGCCCTTCGCTGTCGGTATCGAGCCGACCAGCGGGATAGACCCCGGGCAGGGCGATGTGATCGGCCAGCGTCGGGCGCGGCTCGGCACTGCCACTGTCGGTAAACTGGCACAGGACGCCATAGGGCTTGTTGAACAGGATCAGGCGCGACATGGGCGCCGTATCGCCCCCTGGGGCCGCAAAAGCAAATGGGGCCGGCATTCCTGCCAGCCCCACGCGAGCCTTTGGCCATGTATCGCCGCGATATGGGCGAGTGCGGTTACCCTTCATTCGGGCAGCGTGGCCGCGGTGATGCGTGTAAGAGCGCCGCGCGTGCAAAGCACCGGGGTGTCCTGCATCGTGATGCTCATCGCATCGGGCCGGTCCGGTTCCGGCGCCTTGCCGCCAGCACGCTGGCGAGCCACCTTTCCCATTCCTGCTGCCGCTTCGTGAAACGGTGGCTTCGTAAGAAGCCGGCGCTCATCGCTGCGGACCTTGCCTTGGCTTCGGGTCCCGTCGGGCGGTGGTTCAGGCCCGAAAGCCTTCCCCGTCGCCCGGCGGTTCCGTGACCGTCTCGATGCTTTGCCACGCCAAGCTTTCGTTCCGCTGCGCCGAAACGCTGCTTTCCCTTCGCCTGTCCTGGCCGCCGTCGAACCGGCCTCCTGACTGCGCGCCACTCACTGCATCTGCGGTTCGCCAAATTCCGTCCGAAGACTTCCTGAGGCGTGTTTTCCGACGCTGCTGCGGGCATCGCTGCCAGATCTTAAAGGTTGAATTTTTTTCTTCTGTTTCATGGATTTCTCCGCGAAACTTCAGGTCAAATCCGCCTTCTCGATGACTTGATGCTGCGCCTCGATCCTGAGTCGTGCAAGCACAAAATTACGGGTTTATCCACAGGCGCCCGATTGGGCGGTGGATAAACCCGCAGCTGCGGTGGATAGAGTTTTGGCCAGGCTTCCGCGCGGGGCGGATCGCCCCGCTTAACGGGCGCGCTGGGCCATCAGGCGCAAGCGTTTATCGATCCCTCTGCGCCAACAGGCGCAAGCGTTTATCGATCCCTCTGCGCCAGCAGGCGCAACCGGAGCGCGTTGAGCTTGATGAAGCCCGCTGCGTCCTTCTGGTCATAGGCGCCGGCATCGTCCTCGAAGGTCACGTGCCGTTCCGAGTAGAGCGAGTTGGGCGACTTGCGCCCCACCACGCTGGCATTGCCCTTGTAGAGCTTGAGCCGGACCGTGCCGCTGACCTTTTCCTGGGACAGGTCGATCGCGGCCTGAAGCATTTCGCGTTCGGGCGCGAACCAGAAGCCGTTGTAGATCAGTTCGGCATACTTGGGCATCAGCTCGTCCTTGAGGTGCGCGGCACCCCGGTCGAGCGTGATCTGTTCGATCCCGCGGTGGGCACGGGCATAGATTTCGCCGCCGGGGGTTTCGTACATCCCGCGGCTCTTCATGCCG
>JAYSCF010000111.1:0-6601 GCA_041915005.1 Novosphingobium sp. | reverse complement strand
AAGTCAACCGTTCTCGCAGATGCCCCGCACCGCGCGATCGGGGTCGAGCCGGACTACCAGATCGGCGCGCGGCGGCATTTCGGTCAGGATATGGCGGGTCAGCCGCTCGTAATGGGCGATGAAGCGGGTGACCTGCGCCGGGGTCATCACCCCGGCTCCGGCCTTGGACTTGGCGCGCAGTTCGGCCTCCTGCTGCTCGCGCCAATGCGCCACCGCCTCCCACTCCGGCGCGGCCAGCAGCACCAGCCGGTCGATCCGGGCGAACAGGTTCTGGTATGCGCCCGCCAGCGCGGCATTGGCATAGCCCCGCCATCGTCCTTGCGCGTCCTCTTCAGCCTCAAGCGCGCCCGCCGGCACCGCCAGGGCCGCCGCATCCTGCGGGCGGGCGCCAAGGCACCAGCCTTCGAGCAGCAACACCTGGGTGCCGGCGGGCGCGGCCGGCCACTCAACCTCGGGCAAACGATCATCGGCCGCCTTGTCAAAGCGCGGCAGCCGCGCGGCATCGCCCCGGGCCAGGGCATCGAGCACCGCCAGCCCAAGCGCCACGTCATGGGTGCCGGGCACCCCGCGCGTGGCCAGCAGCGGATGGACCTCGCGCGCGAGGCGCTGCCGTTCGGCGCGGGGCAGATAGAGATCGTCGAGCGACAGCGTGGCCGCCCGCACCCCGGCAGCCGCAAGCCGCGCGGCGAGGGCCGCCACCAAGGTCGATTTGCCCGAACCCTGCGCCCCGCAGATCCCGAGCACGAACAGCCCGCGCCGCCCGGCGCGCCACGCGGCCATCCGCGCCAGCAGCGGATCGATCAGGTCGGGCGGCGGCACGGTCATGCCGCGCATCGTAGCGGAGCCCGGAGGGTCTGCCCAGCGCCCGGCCATTCACGACACCTGCCTGACAACTTCACGATTGGCGCGTCACCAATCTGCAATGGCCACGTCACCCGCACCCCCTAGCCGCCTTCGCAGTCGCAACATCGCCGACCAAGCAAGGGGCTTTTTCCAATGATCGTATCTTCGCGTTTCCGCGCCGCGCTGCTCGCAGGCAGCACCATCCTGGCCTTTGCCGCCGCAGCCCCGGCACTGGCCGCCGATGAAGCCGCGGAAGCCGCCACCACGCCCGCCGAAGCGGACACCTCGATCGTGGTGACCGCCGCCAAGGCGACGCGTTCGGCCACCGCGCTGCCCGGCGCCGAAATCCAGAAGCTGCTGCCCGGCGTCAGCCCGTTCAAGGCGATCCAGACCCTGCCGGGCGTGATGTATGTCACCGCCGATCCGTGGGGCAACAACGAGCAGAACGCCTCGCTGTTCATCCACGGCTTCAGCGCGGGTCAGCTCGGCCACACGATGGACGGCGTGCCGCTGGGCGACCAGAACTATGGCAACTACAACGGCCTTTCGCCGCAGCGTGCGATCATTTCGGAAAACACCGGGCGGGTGGTCGTGGCCACTGGCGCGGGCGAACTGGCCACCGCTTCGACCAGCAACCTGGGCGGCGCGATCGAAACCTTTTCGAGCGATCCCGACCAGCAGCTGGGCGTGCGGATCAACCAGACCTTCGGCAGCTATGGCACCTCGCGCACCTTCGTGCGGGTCGATTCGGGTGAATTCGGCAGCGGCAACAGCGCCTATGTGTCGGCCCTGCGCCAGCGCGCCCGGGCCTGGGACTTCAACGGCCGCCAGGGCGGCTGGCAGGCGAACGGCAAGTTCGTCCACGATGACAGCAACGGCAAGCTGACGCTGTTCTACGCCTATTCGGACAAGATCGAACCGAACGAGGATTCGACCACGGTCTACAAGGTCGCCACGACCCCGGCCCAGGCCTACCAGCCCTATCTGCGCCCCTTCACCTATCCCGACTTTGCCGCGGCGGTTGCCTATCTCGATGTCAATGGCGCGGTGCCGGCGGTGGAAGCGAACAACTATCGCAACTACTATTCGGATGCCCAGCGCACCGATCACCTTGCCTATATCAAGTATGACGCGCACCTGTCGGACAAGGTCAACTGGTCGAACCAGTTCTACTACCATCACGACGATGGCGTGGGCGTGGTGGCGGGGCCGATCACCGTGGCCTCGCTGCCCACGCTGTTCGCGCTCTACTTCCCTGGCCAGAACCTGAAGATCGCCACCGGCAATTCGGGCTATGCCGTGCGCACCACCGAATACCGCATCGATCGCGGCGGGCTGGTTTCGAACCTTGATATCAACCTCGGCGCGCACCGCGTGCAGGCCGGGATGTGGCTGGAACACAACAGCTCGTCGGCCTATCGCCGCTGGTATGCGCTGGATGTCACCAAGCCCGACAACTACAGCCCCTACATCCGCCCCTCGAACCCGATGTTCACCCAGTACGGCAGCGAGATCCGCAACAACGTGGTCCAGCTGCACCTCCAGGACGATTGGCAGCTGACCTCGCGCCTGCTGGTCCAGGCGGGCTTCAAGTCCAGCCTCCAGTTCGCCCGCGGCGACATGGTGGTGCAGCCGATCATCGGTTCGCTGCCCGGCTCGTCGAGCGCGCTGCCCAGCGGTGAAATCAACACCACCCGCTGGTTCCTACCCGCGATCGGCGCCAAGTGGGACGTGACCGACAACGAGCAGCTCTATGTCAACGTGCAGAAGAACCTGCGCCACTTCATGACCTATGGCGCGGGCGGCACGGCCCCGTGGTCGGTTGGCAGCCAGGCCGCCTTCGACAACATCAAGAAGAACGTGAACCCGGAAACCGCCTGGACCTATGAACTGGGCCTGCGCACCCGCCACAGCTTCGACAATGCGTTCCTTTCGGGGATCGAGGCCCAGGTCAACGTCTACCACGTCGACTTCAGCGATCGCCTGATCGGCCTGACGGCGGCGGTTGGCGGGATCGCGGGCGGCTCGATCTCGGGCGGCACGCCGACGCTGGTTTCGGTCGGTTCGGTCAAGACCGACGGCATCGACACCGCGATCACCCTGCGCTTTGGCCCGCATTTCTCGGTCTACAACGCGCTGAGCTACAACCGCACCATCTATGACAGCGATTATTCGACCGTGACCGGCGCTGCCACCGGCACCCGGATCGGCGGCTTCGCCACCGTTGCGGGCGTGGTCCCGACCGGCGGCAAGCACATCCCGGTCAGCCCCTCGTGGCTCAACAAGACCATCGTCACGTTCAACTATGGCCGCTTCGAAGCCCAGGCCGTGGGGGACTATGTCGGCAAGCGCTATGCCACCTTCACCAACGACGCCTCGGTGGATTCGACCTTCCAGGCCAACCTGCGCCTGGCCTATCGCCTGCCCGCCGAAGCATTCGGCTTGCGCAAGGCCGAGATCAGCCTCAACGTCACCAACCTGCTTGACGAAAAGGGCGTCTCGACCGTGTCGGCCGGCTCCAACACCAACACCTACAACGTCTACCCGATGCCGCCGCGCCAGTGGTTCGGCACGCTGTCGGTGCAGTTCTGATGGCCGGGGGGCAGGCTTCACGCCGCGGGCTGATCCGCTCGGCGCTGGGACTGGCGCTTGTCGGCATCGCCGGCACGGGCCATGCTGCCAGGCGGATGAAGCCTGCCCCCACCCCTTCGCCGACGCTGCGGCCGATGCCGCCGCGCCCGGCCAAGCCGCTGGTGCTCGCCCACCGCGGCGCTTCGGCGCTGCGGCCCGAGCACACGCTGGCCTCCTATGCCAAGGCGATTGCCGACGGGGCCGATTTCATCGAACCCGATCTGGTCATGACCAGGGACGGCGTGATGATCGCCCGGCATGAAAACAACATTGCCGAAACCACCGACATTGCCAGCCACCCCGAATTCGCCGCGCGCCGCACCACCAAGGTGATCGACGGACAGGCGCAGACCGGCTGGTTCACCGAAGATTTCACCTTTGCCGAACTCAAGACCCTGCGCGCACGCGAACGGCTGGGGGCGCTGCGTCCCGAAAGCCGCTCCTATGACGACCTGTTCCAGCTCGTCTCGCTGGATGAAATCGCCGATTTCCTCGCCGCCGAAGCCGCCGCGCGCGGCCGCACCGTGGGCCTGATTCCCGAGATCAAGCACCCGACCTATTTCGCGGGCCTTGGTCTGGCCATGGAAGGCCCGCTGCTCGCCGCGATCCGCGCCAATCGGTATCTGGTTCAGGCGCCGATCGTGATCCAATCGTTCGAAACCGCCAACCTCAAGGCGCTGCGCGGGCAGCTGTCCGGCCTGCCCAACGTGCAGCTGATGCAGCTGATCGGCGAGCCCGGTCAGCTGCCGGCCGATCTTGTGGCGGCCGGTTCCAGCGCCACCTATGCCAGCCTGCTCACCCCAGCCGGCCTTGCCGCAATGGCCGCCTATGCCGACTGGATTTCGCCCAACATCCGCATGCTGATCCCGACCGGGCCCGATGGCCGCCTGGCCGCGCCGACCGGGCTGGCCCAAGCCGCGCGCAAGGCGGGCCTGCTGGTCGGAACCTGGACCTTCCGCCCGGAAAACCACTTCATCGCCGCCGATTTCAAGAACAGCGCGGGTGATGGCGCTCGCAACGAGGCGGGCAGCCTGGCGGAAATCCGCCGCTATCTGGCCGAAGGGATCGACGGGTTCTTCACCGACGATCCAGCCCTGGGCCGCCGCGCAGTCGACACCCCCACCTGAGTCGACGCCGACTTCCTGTTGCAGGGACCGGCGCGAACTGGAACAGTGCGCCCCTGCCTTGCAAGCGAAGGGAGCGACTATGGGCCCGGCATTCAGCGGCTTTACCCAGCTGGCCTATGTGACCAATGACCTGGCTCAGGCGATCGCGCTGTTTCGCGATCGCTACAACATTCCCGCCTTCTTCGAACGCGATGGCGACATCCCGGTCGAAGCCCGCGGCGCGCCGGCGCGGCTGCACCTGCGCTATGCCATTGCCGATGTCGCCGGCGTGCAGATCGAACTGATCGAGCCCAAGGAGGGCTGCGTGCCGATCTATTTCGACGGCCTGCCGGACAGCGGCAGCGATTTCGCCATCGCCTTCCACCACGTTTCCATCCCGCTGCCGGGCGATGCCGCGCGCTGGGATGGCTTTGCCGACGAACTCGCCGCGCAGGGCCGCACGATCGCGATGCGCGCACGGGTCAGCCCAACCGCGGGCTTCCTCTATGTCGATGATCGGGCGACGCTCGGCCACTATATCGAATATGTCTGGAACGCCGGCGAAAACCGGCTGAAGGCGGTTACGCCGGGCTTTTTCGACCCGGTCTGACCTTTACGCGCCGGGCAGCGGCCAGCCGACGCGCTTGATCTCGAAGCTGTCGGTGTTGCGCAGATAGGTGCCGCCGCCGTGCTGGCGCCCGATCAGGTCCATCGCCTGGGTATCAAGCCGCAACCGGGCTGCATCGGCAACGAATTCATCGCGCACGTGCATCGCCACGATTTCGCCCAGCACCACGGTGCTGCGCGGGCCGGGATCAAGGATCTGCCACACCCGGCATTCGAAATTGACCGGCGCCGATGCGATCAGCGGCGGGGCAATCTTGGTGGCAGGCACCGTCGCCACGCCCGCGGCGGCCAGTTCATCCACCCCCGGCGGGGCATCGGCGGCGGTCAGGTTCATCGCCGCCGCATCGGCTTCGCTGACCAGCGCAACGGTGAATTCCCCCGTCTCGCGGATCAGCCGCGCGGTATCCTTGTCTCCCCCGCGCGCATGATGCGCCATCAGCCCGAGCACCAGCAGCGGCGGTTCATCCCCCAGCGCATTGAAGAAACTGTGCGGCGCGGCGTTGACCGCGCCATCGGCGCTGCGCGTGACCGTCCAGGCGATCGGACGCGGGGTGATCGTGCTGACGATCAGCTTGTAGCGGTCAGCGGGCGAAAGCGTGGCAAAATCGAGATACATCGGCGTGGGCTAACGCGTTGAACCGATTGGGTCCAGCCTTGCCCCAATCCGGTTTCAGACGTAACCATTGCCGGTGAAGGAGGCCCCGTCATGCGTGTTGGCACCGTCAAGGAAATCAAGAACCACGAATACCGCGTCGGCCTGACCCCGGAGAGCGTGCGCGAGCTTGTCGCCCACGGGCACGAGGTCTGGGTCGAAAGCGGCGCCGGGCTGGGCATCGGTGCGGCTGACCGCGACTATGAAGCCGCCGGCGCGCGGATCCAGCCGGCAGCGGCAGAAATCTTCGCCGGCTGCGACATGGTGGTGAAGGTCAAGGAGCCCCAGGCTGAAGAGCGCGCCCTGCTGCGCGCGGGACAGGTGCTCTACACCTATCTCCACCTTGCCCCCGATCCCGATCAGACCGCCGATCTCGTCCGGTCGGGCGTCACCGCGATCGCCTATGAAACCGTCACCGGGCCCGGTAGCACGCTGCCGCTCCTGAAACCGATGAGCCAGGTGGCCGGCCGGATGAGCATCCAGGCCGGGGCGACCGCGCTGGAAAAGGCGCACGGTGGGCGCGGGGTGCTGCTGGGCGGCGTGCCGGGCGTGATGCCGGGGCGGGTGATGGTGATCGGCGGCGGCGTGGTGGGGTTCAACGCCGCGCAGATGGCCGTGGGGCTGGGCGCCGATGTCACCATCCTCGATCGCGATCCCGAAGTGCTCGAACGGCTCGGCATCCATTTCGAAAGCCGCGCCAAGACCCGTTTCTCCAACCGCGCCAACATCCAGCAGATGATCT
>JAYSCF010000110.1:0-6657 GCA_041915005.1 Novosphingobium sp. | reverse complement strand
GGGGATCATGTCGACCAGGTGGCCGTCATCGGGGATCGCGTCCTGCATGTTGGGGTGCGGCCAATCGGTGCCCCACAGGCAGCGGCGCGGATAGTCGGCCACGAGGGGAGCAACGCTTTCCGCGAACATGTTCCAGGGATCGCCCCCGCCCTTGCTGATATCGCCATCGAGCCGATCGGGGCAGGTTGCCTTGAACCAGATGTCATCGCGGCTGTTGAGGAAGGCGCGGAAGGCCTTCATGTCGGCGCCGTCCGGCCCCTGGGTCACATCGGGGCGGCCCATGTGGTCGATCACCAGCGGCACGGGAATGGCGTCCATGAACGGGCGCAGTTCCTCAAGAATGTCGGCTTCGAAATAGATCACCACATGCCAGCCCTGCGGCAGGCGGCGCGCCACCTCCAGGAACTTGTCCTTGGGCGCATCATCGACCAGCCGCTTGAGGAAATTGAAGCGGATCCCGCGGATCCCGCCTTCGTGCAGCGCGGCAAGCTCGGCCTCGGAGATCGCCGGATCGACCACCGCCACGCCGCGCGCCTTGCCGTTCGACTTGGCGATGGCATCAAGCGTGGCGGCATTGTCGGTGCCGTGGCAGCTGGCCTGCACGATCACGTTGCGATCGAAGCCCAGGTGATCGCGTAGCGCGAAGAGCATGTCCGGGCCGGCATCTTCGGGCAGATACTTGGCCTTGGCGCTGAACGGGAACTGCGCCATCGGCCCGAACACGTGGCAATGCGCGTCAATCGCGCCGGCGGGCGGCACGTAAAGCGGCTTTGCAGGGCTGCCGTGCCACGAAACGATGCGTTCACTGCTCATCCGAATACCACTCCATCCATCAACTTGCGCGCGGTGCGCAGCAGGGCGGCGGAAACAACCGCGCCGGCATCGTTCACTTCGAGCACGCAGCTCATTTCGCCGGTCGGATGCTCGACCGACAGGGTCTTGCGGCTGCCGGCGGGAATCTGGGCCACTTCTGCGGCGGGCGAGCCTTCGATCAGGCAGGCGGTGGCCACGCTGACCGCGCCGAGCACGCCGATCGTGGCATGCGCGCGGTGCGGAATGAAGCTGCGCACGCAGACCGCACCACCGTTTTTCGGAGGGGCGACCAGCATCATCTTGGGCACCGACTTTTCCCTGACATCGCCAAGGTTCATGGTCTCGCCCACGGCCAGGCGGATCGCCTCGATCCGGGCCTTGAGTTCTGTATTGGCATCGAGCCAGTCGCGGTCCTCATAGCCGGTGATGCCGACGTCCGCCGCCTTCATCACCACGCAGGGCATGCCGTTGTCGATCAGGGTCACGGGCACCCCGTTGAACACGTCAACCGCCTTGCCGCTGGGCAGCAGCGCCTCGCAGCTGGACCCGGCGGTATCACGAAATTCGGTCGGGATCGGGGCATGGGTGCCGGGCACGCCATCGATCGCGGCATCGCCCTTGTAGGTCACCACGCCGCCCGGCGTCTGCACGGTGGCTACGGCCACCTGCCCGGTGTTTTCCATGAAGATCGCCACGCGGGTTTCAGCGCCGGTGGCCGCAACCAATCCGCGCTCAATCGCGAAGGGACCGACGCCCGCTAGGATATTGCCGCAGTTCTGCGCATCGGTGACGATCGCCTGATCGACGAACACCTGCAGGAACAGGTAATCAACGTCGATCCCATCGCGGCTCGACTTGCTGACCACGGCGACCTTGCTGGTCAGCGGATCGGCCCCGCCCATCCCGTCGATCTGGACCGGATCGGGGCTGCCCATCACCGCCAGCAGAAAGGCATCGCGCGCCGCCACATCGGCGGGCAGATCATCCTTGAGGAAATAACCGCCCTTCGACGTGCCGCCGCGCATCCACATGCACGGCGCGGCATAACCGGTTACCCGGTCAGACATATTTGAGGCCTTCCTTTTCGAGGCGTTCGCGCATCTTGTACATATCAAGGCCAAGCACCCCGGCGGCCAGCTTTTCGCGCTTTTCGCCTTCGTTGGCTTCGCGGGCCTGGGCGGCGGCCAGCACTTCGGCGGCCTTGGCGCGCGGCACCACGCAGACGCCGTCGTCATCGGCCACGATCACGTCGCCCGGCTGCACCGCGGCCCCGGCGCAGACCACCGGCACGTTGACGCTGCCCAGCGTGTTCTTGACCGTGCCCTGCGCGAACACCGCCTTGGACCAGACCGGGAAGTTCATTTCGGTAAGATCGCGCACGTCGCGCACACCGGCATCGATGATCAGCCCGCGGCAGCCGCGCGCCTGGGCGCTGGTGGCCAGAAGATCGCCGAAATAGCCGTCTTCGCATGGGCTGGTCGGCGCGAGCAGCAGCACATCGCCGTCCTTGAGCTGTTCGATCGCAACGTGGACCATCCAGTTGTCACCCGGGGCGGCGCTGATCGTCACCGCCGAGCCGGCGATCCGCGCGCCCGAATAGATCGGACGCATGTAGCTGGCGAGCAGGCCGGTGCGCCCCTGCGCTTCGTGGACCGTGGCAACCCCGCACTTGGCAAGGCCGTCGATCACATCAAGGGGGGCGCGTTCGATATTCTGGACGACGATACCGCTCATCAAATCTCTCCACGGAAATTGGCAATCCGGGCCATGCGTCAGCCCCTGACCAATCACTAATGCGAAGTTGGCGCGGGGCATAATTTATTGCTAATCGTGCAGGCGATGACCGACCGGCCACCCAATATCCGCCACTATGCCGCGCTGGCCGCAACCGTGCGGCATGGCAGCCTCAGCCGCGCGGCCCGCGCGGTCAACCTGACCCAGCCCGCGCTGACCCAGGCGATCAGCGGGCTGGAGGCAACGCTCGGCGCCACCCTGTTCGAACGCGGCCCCGCCGGGATGAGCCCGACCGAGCCGGCGCTGCTGCTTGCCCCGCGGGCCGAGGCGGCGATCGAACTGGTTGGCAGTCCGCGCGTGACCGGCACCCAGGTGCGCGCGTTCCTCGCCGTGGTGCGCGCCGGATCCTATGCCGCGGCATCCGAGGCGAGCGGCATTTCCACCGCCTCGCTCCACCGTGCGGTGGCCGATCTTTCAGTCGCGCTGGGCCAGCGCCTGCTCGACCGGCACGGGCGGGCGCTGGTCCTCACTCCGGCAGGCGAACGGCGCGCGCGCGGGTTCGGCCTGGCCATGGCCGAGCTGCGCGCCGGCCTGGCCGAAGTCGCCGCCTGGCAGGGCAAGGCCGGCGGGCGGATCGTGGTTGGCGCCATGCCGCTCAGCCGCGCACGCTGGCTGCCCGAGACGATCGTGCGCTTTGCAGCGGCCCATCCCGGGATCGACGTGGCGGTTCACGAAGGCAGCCATGCCGAACTGGCCGGGCCGCTGCGCGACGGCGAAATCGACCTGATCCTGGGCGCGCTGCGCGAAGAAGTGGCGGTTGACGATCTTGAACAGGAACCCGTGTTCGAGGACCGCCCGGCACTGGTGATGCGCGCCGGCCACCCGCTGCTAAGCATTGCGGATACCGACGCGGCGATGTTCGCCTATCCCTGGCTGCTCCCCGGCCGGGACACCCCGCTCAGGCGCTATTGGGAAGGCATGGTGCGCGCATCGGGCCGCGAAATCCCGCATGTCGGGATCGAATGCGGATCGGTGATGATGCTGCGCCAACTGTTGCTGTCAGGCGATGCGCTCACCCTGCTTTCGCCCGATCAGGTTTCGGTCGAACTTGAAGCCGGCGTGCTGGCCGCACTGCCCACCCCGGTGCCGGTCAGCCGCACGATTGGTATCGCTACCCGCGCCGGCTGGCGCCCCACGGCGGCGCAGGGCGCGTTCCTCACACTGCTGCGCGAAGTTGGCACGGCACTGAAAAACCATTCGTAAAAACTGATAGCGGGCAAGCGCATTCGATTGGCCTGCAGGCTGCGCGCAGGCGCATGGGCCATGCGCGATGACTTGCGATCTTGCCCTGATCGGATTCGGCGAAGCCGGATCGACCTTTGCCGCTGCCGCCGGCTGGGGCGCGCGTGCGCGCGGCTGGGACGTGCTGCCGGCGCGGCGCGCGGCGATGGCCCCGCTGGGCGTGATCGCCGCCGATAGCGCGGCCGAGGCTCTGGCCGATGCGCCGCTGGTGCTGTCGCTGGTAACGGCCGATGCCGCGTTGCCCGCGGCCCAGCTCAATGCCGCCAGCCTCGCCCCCGGCGCGCTGTGGTGCGATTGCAATTCGGTCGCCCCTGAAACCAAGCGCGCCGCCGCCCGGGCGATCGAAGCGGCTGGCGGTCGGTATATCGATGTGGCCGTGCTGGCCCCGGTCAATCCGGCGCGCATGGCCGTGCCGCTGCTACTGGCCGGCCGGGCAGCGCAAGAGGCCGAAGCCGCGCTGCGCGCAGCCGGCTTTACCAATGTCCGCGTGGTTGGCGAAGACGTGGGCCGCGCCAGCGCGATCAAGATGATCCGCTCGGTCATGGTCAAGGGGCTGGAAGCCCTGACCGACGAGATGATGGCGGCCGCCACTGCCGCCGGGGTGGCGGACGAAGTGCTCGCCTCGCTCGACGCCAGCGAAAAGGCCATGCCGTGGGCCGCCCGCGCCGAATACAACCTTGAACGCATGACGACCCATGGCCTCCGCCGCGCGGCCGAAATGGAAGAATCCGCCAAGACGCTGCTCGCGCTTGGCGTGCCCCCGGTGATGACGCGCGGCACCGTGCTGCGTCAGCGCCAGGCACCCGCAAGAAAGAAGGAAGCGCAATCGTGACGATGATCATCGACTGCCACGGCCACTACACCGTGCTCCCCAAGGCGCACGATGAATGGCGCGAGGCGCAGAAGGCGGCGTTCAAGGCTGGCACCCCCTGCCCCGCCTATCCCGAGATCTCGGATGACGAGATCCGCGAAACGATCGAGAGCAACCAGCTGCGCCTCTTGAAGGAACGCGGCGCGGACATGACGATCTTCAGCCCCCGCGCCAGCGCCATGGCGCCGCACGTGGGCGATCAGTCGGTTGCGGTGAAGTGGGCGCAGGTCTGCAACGACCTGATCGCGCGCGTGGTCGGCCTCTACCCGGACATCTTCGCGGGCGTGTGCATGCTGCCGCAATCGCCCGAAGCCGACATGACCAGCTCGATCGCCGAGCTGAAGCGCTGCGTGAACGAGCTGGGCTTCATCGGCTGCAACCTCAACCCCGATCCGGGCGGCGGCCACTTCAAGCACCCGCCGCTGACGGACGAATTCTGGTTCCCGTTCTACGAAGCGATGTGCGAGCTGGACGTGCCGGCGATGATCGGCGGCTATTACATCGCGGCCGATACCATCGCCTTCATGCAGCTGCTGGAAGGCGATCTGTTCAGCCGGTTCCCGAACCTGCGCTTCATCATCCCGCACGGCGGCGGCGCGGTGCCCTATCACTGGGGCCGTTACCGGGGCCTGGCGGACATGCTCAAGAAGCCCGATCTTGGCACTCACCTGATGAACAACGTGTTCTTCGACACCTGCGTCTATCACCAGCCCGGGGTCGACCTGCTGGCCGACGTGATCGACAACAAGAACATCCTGTTCGGCAGCGAAATGGTTGGCGCGGTGCGCGGGATCGATCCCACCACCGGCTTCTATTTCGATGACACCAAGCGTTATGTTGATGCGCTCGACATTTCGGATGCCGAACGCCACGCCATCTACGAAGGCAACGCCCGCCGGGTCTTCCCGCGGCTCGATGCCAAGCTCAAGGAACGCGGCCAATGACCGACACCAACCCGAACCAGAACATCCACGAATATCTCGCCGAGTTCGACGATATCCCGGGCACCCGGGTCTATACCGCCGCACGCGCCCGCAAGGGCTACTGGATCAACCAGTTCGCGATGAGCCTGATGAAGGGCGAAAACCGCGAAAAGTTCAAGGCCGACGAACGCGCCTATCTCGATCAGTGGAAGCTGTCGGACGAGGCCAAGGACGCCCTGCTGGCGCGCGATTACAACCGCCTGCTCGATCTGGGCGGCAACGTCTATTTCCTCGCCAAGCTGTTCAGCACCGATGGGCTGAGCTTTGCCGAGGCGGTCAGCACGATGACCGACATGACCTTCCCCGAATACCGGGACATGATGAACAAGGGTGGCCGTTCGCCGGAAGGCAACCGCTCGATCAAGGGAGGCTACTAACATGGCCCGCATTACCGCTGGCGTGGCTTCGAGCCACGTGCCGCTGCTTGGCGTTGCCGTCGACCAGGGCAAGACCCGCGACGAATACTTTGGCCCGATCTTCGCCGGTTACGACTGGACCAAGAAGTGGGAAGAGGAACAGAAGCCCGACGTGGTGATCCTGGTCTACAACGACCACGCCTCGGCATTTGACGCCAACATCATCCCGACCTTCGCGATCGGCTGCGGCGAGAGCTACAAGTCGGCCGACGAAGGCTGGGGCCCGCGCCCCGTGCCCGATGTCGAAGGCCATGCAGACCTGGCCTGGCACATCGCGCAGAGCCTGATCCTCGACGATTTCGACATGACCATCATCAACGAGATGGATGTCGACCACGGCCTCACCGTGCCGCTCTCGATGATGTTCGGCCAGCCCGAAAAGTGGCCGTGCAAGGTCGTGCCGCTGGCGGTCAACGTGGTGACCTACCCGGTCCCCTCGGGCAACCGCTGCTGGGCACTGGGCGAAGCGATCAAGCGCGCCGTGGAAAGCTTCCCCGAAGACCTCAACGTGCAGATCTGGGGCACCGGCGGCATGAGC
>JAYSCF010000109.1:0-6663 GCA_041915005.1 Novosphingobium sp. | reverse complement strand
TGCGGGTCAGCAGCAGGTCCAGCTCGGCCTCGGCGATGATGATCCCCTGGTGCGCGGGGCGCACGAAGCCGACCTCGATCATGTGGTGGTTGAAGGCGATCAGGTGATCGTAGAAGCCAAAGGCGTTGAGCAGCCCGACCGGCTTGGCATGATAGCCCAGCTGTGCCCAGCTGACCGCTTCCCACAATTCATCCATCGTGCCCACCCCGCCGGGGATGGTCAGGAAGCCGTCGGACAGGCGGGTGAAGGCCGCCTTGCGCTCGTGCATGTCGGCCACAGTGATCAGTTCGCTGCAATCGTGGTTGGCAACCTCTGCGCTGGCGAGGGCTTCGGGGATCACCCCGATCACTTCGCCGCCGGCATCCAGTGCGCCGCTGGCGACAGCGCCCATCAGCCCCAGCTTGCCGCCGCCATAGACCACGCCGATCCCGCGCTGCGCCAGCGTGCGCCCGACCTGCGCGGCCAGTTCAAGATAGCGCGGATCGGCGGGCGAGGCCGATCCACAATAGACAGCAAGGCGTTTCACCGCAGATCCTCCAGCATGAGCGTGGCCGTGGCCCTGGCGCCGGCCAGCACGGCGGGCAGGCCCGCGCCGGGCTGCGTGCCGGCGCCCACGAGATAGAAATTGGCCAGTTTGGCATCGCGCCCGGCCGGGCGCATCGCCCAGTCCTGCAGGCGGGTTGGCTCAAGCCCCCAGGCGCTGCCGACATGGGCATTGAAATCGAGCGCGGCATCGCGCGGGGTGACATGGAACTTGGTGATGATCCGGTCGTGGATGTCGGGCACCAGGCGCCGCCCGATCTCGTCCAGCACGCGCTGTTCGAGCAGCGGCCCGACCTGTTCCCAATCGATCGGCAGCTTGCCGAGGTGCGCCACCGGCACGGCCGCGCTGAACACGCTTTTGCCTTCCGGGGCGAGGCCGGGATCGGTCACGCTGGGGTGGCTGAGCATGATCAGGCTGTCCTGCGGCAGGACGCCGTGTTCGAAGACGTCTTCGAGCAGGCCTTCAAACCGCGAGGCCATCAGCGCCATCGTGTGAGGGATGCCCGGCCAGCTGCCTTCCAGCGCGAAGTGCACCACGAACAGCCCCGGCGCGAACCGCATGCGTGCCAGCGAACGGGCCATTTCCGCCCCGCGCGGCAATTCTGACAGCAGGTCGCGGTAGGTGTGGACCAGATCGGCATTGCTGGTGACGGCATCGAACCGTTCGCGCCAGCCGCTTTGCGTTTCCACCTCGCTTATCCGATTGCCGATGGTGTGCAGGTGAACCACCGGATCGTGGAGCCGGATGGTTCCGCCAAGCCGTTCGAACTGGGCGGCCATGGCGCTGGCCAACTGCCCGATCCCTCCCTTGGCGGCCCACAGCCCGCGCTGCTGTTCGCGGGCATGGTCGGCGGCCACCAGCGCGCCGGCGGCGCACGGGTTGGCCCCGCGCCGCAGCGCCCCGAAGCTCAGCACCTGGCGCAGGCGTTCATGCTTGACGAAACTGGCCACCAGCCCGTGCAGGCTGCGCCAGCCCTGGTGCCGCGCCAGCAGCACGGTCGAACTGATCAGCCGCATCCAGAGATTGCCGCGCGGGGTTTCGTGCTGGGCCTGGCAATCGGCCAGTGCGGCGGCGGCATGGCGCGCGAAATCGTCATAGCCGGCGAGGTCCGACGGGGCGAGGCGCGCGATCTCGCGGGTCAAGACGGCATCATCGCTGGTCAGGTCGAAATGGGCGCCATCGGGCCAGTTGAACCGGCACAGCGGCGATACCGGCAGCAGTTCGATGTCATGCGACAGGTCGTGGCCGCTCAGGTTCCACAGTTCGGCGATCGCGGCAGGATCGGTAAAGGCGGTCGGCCCAAGGTCAAAGGTGAAGCCTTCGCGCTGCGTGGCGGCGGCGCGTCCGCCAGCCTGGGTGCGGGCTTCGACCACCACGGTTTCGATGCCGGCGGCCTGCAGGCGGATCGCCAGGGCCAGTCCGCCCAGCCCGGCACCGATCACGCAGGCGCGCTTGCCCTGGAACAGGCGCACCGGGGCAGGGGCCTGGGGGGCGGGGTCAACAGGCAGAAGGTCGGCGTCCGTCATGCGATGCCCCCTTTCGGGCAAAGCCGCCGCTAGTGCAAGCGGCGGCGATGCGGGCGGCTGTGCCGCCTGGGGCACGATTTAGGGTGCGCACCCTAAACATCCTTGATCGCGGCTTGATTCCGGTCAATGTTTGATACGCGTTTCGAGTCGAAACTCACGTTCAATGGCGCAAAGCGTCAACCCAGAACAACCGGAGAGAGAGCGATGGCAACAGCAGCAGTTCAGGCGCAGTCCGCACCGACCCATGTCGATGTGCTGATCGTGGGGGCAGGGGTTTCGGGCATCGGCTCGGCCTATCACCTGCAGGACCAGTGCCCGGACAAGAGCTATGTCGTGCTCGAGCGGATGGACACCTTTGGCGGCACCTGGGAAACCCACAAGTATCCCGGCGTGCGCTCGGACTCTGATCTTTATACCTTCGGCTATCGCTTCAAGCCGTGGGTCGGCACGCCGATCGCCTCGGCCCAGGCGATCCTCGACTACATGGGCGAGGTGATCGATGAAAACGGCATCGCCCCGCACATCCGCTATGGCCACACGATCACCCGCTGCGCGTGGGACAGCAAGACCAGCCTCTGGACGGTCGAGGCCAAGCGCAAGTCGGATGGCGCGACGGTGGTCTTCACCGCCAATTTCCTTTGGATGTGCCAGGGCTATTACGATCACGAAAAGCCGTTCGTGCCGAACTGGCCGGGGATGGACCGCTACAAGGGCCTGTTCGTCCATGCCCAGCTGTGGGATCCCAAGATCGACTACAAGGGCAAGCGCATCCTGGTGATCGGCTCTGGCGCGACCGCGGCCACGGTGATCCCCGAATTCGCCAAGGACGCCGCGCATGTCACCATGCTGCAGCGTTCGCCGACCTATTTCTTCTGCGCCGAAAACAAGAACGAGCTGGCCGATCGGCTGCGCGAGATCGGGATCGACGAGCCGACCGTCCACCGCGTGGTCCGCGCCCAGATCATGTATGATCAGGACCAGATGACCAAGCGCTGCCAGGAAGAACCCGATGCGGTGTTCGAGGATCTGAAAGCCCTGATCCGCGCCTTCACCGGCAAGGAAGACTTCCCGTTTGAGCCGCATTTCACGCCCAAGTATCGCCCGTGGCAGCAGCGCCTGGCGTTCTGCCCCGAAGGCGACATCTTCCGCGCGGCGGTGGAGGGCAAGCTGACCGTGGTGACCGATACGCTCGACACTTTTACCGAAACGGGTGTGCGCACCGCCTCGGGCGAGGAGATCGAGGCCGATATCATCGTTGCCGCCACGGGCTTCAACCTGCTGATGATGGGCGGCATCCCCTTCGAGGTCGATGGCAAGCCGGTCGATTGGCATGATACCGTCAACTACCGCGGGATGATGTTCACCGGCGTGCCGAACATGCTGTGGGTGATGGGCTATTTCCGCGCCAGCTGGACCCTGCGGGTCGACATGCTGGGCGATTTCGTCTGCAACCTGCTCAAGCACATGGATGCGCGCGGGGCCAAGCGGGTCGACGTGGCCTTGCGCGACGAGGACAAGGACATGCCGCTGTCCGACTGGATCGAGAACGACAATTTCAATCCCAGCTACCTGATGCGCGGATTGAAGCTGATGCCCCAGCGTGGCGACAAGCCCGAATGGCGGCATAACCAGGATTACTGGGCCGAACGCGACCAGATCCCGCACATCGATCTGGAAGCCAGCGAATTCGTCTATGACGGGGTGCGCGCCGGCGCCAAGGTGGCTGAACCCGCCTGATCGGCAAGCCGGGCGCAAACAGAGGCGGCGGTGCTGGATTGCCAGCGCCGCCGCTTTGTGTTTACACCAGTTGCGATGAGAAACGCATCTATCTGGTGGGGTGGGGATCGCCCCGATCTTGAAGCCATGACCACGGGGGGCGCCGGTTCGATGAACGGCTGGCTCGGGGTGGAATTCATCGACTGCGGCGATGACTGGATCAAGGCGCGCATGCCCGTAAGCGAGCGCACTCGCCAGCCGTTTGGCCGGCTGCATGGCGGGGCATCGGTGGCCTTTGCCGAAACGGTTGGCTCGGTCGCGGCCAGCTGGTGCGTTGATCGGGACAGGTTCGTGGGCGTGGGCATGGAGATCAACGCCAACCACATCCGCCCGGCCTTCGATGGCTATGTCTATGCCACGGCGCGGGCGGAATCGCTGGGCCGCACCACCCAGGTCTGGACCATCCGGATCGAGGATGAAGGCGGCAAGCTGGTGTGCATTTCCCGCTTTACGGTTGCGGTCATCCCGGTGGAGCGCAAGTGAGCAGGCCGGCAGCTTCGGTCGCGGTGATTGGCGCCGGCGATCACATCGGCGCGGCGATCGTGCGGCGGTTCGCGGCCGAGGGCTTTGCCGTCCACGCCGGGCGCCGCAATGGCGACAAGCTGGCCCCGCTGCTGGGCGGACATGTCACCGGGCGCAGTCTTGATGCCCGCCAACCCGAAGATCTGGCGGCTTTCCTGGATGAGGCAGAGGCCATCGCCCCGCTTGCCCTGGTGGTGTTCAACGTTGGCGCGAACGTGCAGTTCCCGCTGGCTGAAACCACCGACCGGGTGTTTCGCAAGGTCTGGGAAATGGCCTGCTTTGCCGGGTTCGTTGCCGTGCGCGAAGCGGCCCGGATCATGGCCCCGCGCGGGACCGGCAAGATTTTCGTGACCGGCGCCACTGCCGGCCTGCGCGGCAATCCGGGCTATGCGGCCTTTGCCGCGGCCAAGGCGGGGCTGCGCGCCATGGCCCAATCAGCCGCGCGCGAATTGTGGCCGCAGGGGCTGCACGTGGCCCATCTGGTGATCGATGCCGGGGTCGATACGGCCTGGGTACGCGAACGGCTGGTCGAGCGCGAGGGCGCGCAGGCGCTGGCCGATCCCGATCGGTTGATGCCGCCCGCGGCCGTCGCCGATGCCTATTGGACGCTCTACAATCAGCCGAAATCGGCCTGGACCTTCGAACAGGAAATCCGGCCCTATGGGGAGAAATGGTGATGCCGCGCGAAATTGAGTTCCTGTTCGATTTCGGCAGTCCCAATGCCTGGTTCGTCCACCGCGCGCTGGGGGACTATACCGCCGATGGCCGCGTCAGCTTCCGCTATGTGCCGGTGCTGCTGGGCGGGGTGTTCAAGGCGATCGGCAACCAGTCGCCGATGCAGAGCTATGGCCACATCGGCGCCAAGGTGGCCTATGACCGGCTTGAAATGCAGCGGTTCATGGCGCGCCACGCGATCACCGGGTTCGTGATGAACCCGCATTTCCCGGTCAACACGCTGTTGATGATGCGCGGTGCGATCGCGGCCGAGCGGCTGGGCTGCGCGGAGGCCTATAACGCGGCGATGTTCAAGGGCATGTGGGAGCAGGGCCTCAAGCTTGACCTGCCCGACGTGTGGGAGCGCGCGCTGCAGGACGCTGGCCTGCCCATCGCGGAACTAACCACGCTGGTCAGCGATGCCGAGGTCAAGGCGCAGCTGGTCGCCAATACCGAAGCCGCCGTTGCGCGCGGGGTGTTCGGTATCCCCAGCTTCATCCTGGGCGGCGAACTGTGGTTCGGCAAGGACCGCCTGCGCGACGTGGTCGAAGCCGCGCAGGCAGCCTGATCAGGCGCCTTGCGCGGCCTTCCAGTCGCGCTTGATCTTCTTGGCCAGGCTCCATTTGTGGACCTCGGTCGGGCCGTCATAGATGCGGAAGGCGCGCACTTCGCGGAACACCTGTTCGACCACGGTGTGATCGGTCACACCCATGCCGCCCATCACCTGCACGCAGCGATCGGCGATCCGCATCAGCGCCTCTGACACCGCGACCTTGGCCATCGAGCTTTCCGCCGTGCCAAGCGACCCGGTGTCGAGCACCGCGGCGCACCACTGGATCATCAGTTCGGCCTGCTTCAGGTCGATCAGGTTTTCGGCGAGCTGGAAGCCCACGCCTTCGTGGTCGATCAGCTGCTTGCCAAAGGCCGAGCGGCGGTTGGCATAGTCGGTGGCGATTTCGTTGGCGCGCTCGCAGCAGCCCAGCCAGCGCATGCAGTGCGACAGCCGCGCGGGCGACAGGCGGATCTGGGCATATTTGAAGCCTTCGCCGGCTTCGCCCAGCATCTGGTCGGCCGGCACGCGCAGGTTGTCGATCACCACGGTGGCGTGGCCGCCGGGCATCGAATTGTCGATGGTGTTGGGCACGTGCTCGATGCGGATCGCGGGGTCGGGCAGGTCGACCAGGAACATGCAGGCCCCGCCGCCCGAGGCCACGTCCTCGGCCTTGGCCATGACGATCCCCACCTTGGCGCCCTCGGCGCCGGTGATGAAGGCCTTGCGCCCGTTGATCACCCAGTGGTTGCCATCCTGCCGGCAAGTCGTCTGCATCATCGAGGGATCGCTGCCGGCCCCGCCTTCCAGCGCCGGCTCGGTCATGAAGAAGGCGCTGCGGGCCTCCCCCGCGATCATCGGCTTGAGGAAGCGTTCCTTGATTTCCGGACTGCCGACCTTGCCCAGCAGATACATGTTGCCTTCATCCGGGGCCATGGTGTTGACCGCCAGCGGACCCAGCGGCGAAAGCCCGGATTTCTGCAGGACATAGGCCGTTTCCAGCTGGGTCAGGTGGCCGCCATCGGGCAGGA
>JAYSCF010000108.1:0-6696 GCA_041915005.1 Novosphingobium sp. | reverse complement strand
GGGCGGGCGCCCCGGCATCCTCCACGGCAACAAGACCTACCTGCTGCAGGACGACGACGGCCAGATCCTCGAAGGCCACTCGATCAGCGCCGGGCTTGATTATCCCGGCATCGGCCCCGAGCACGCGTGGCTGCGCGATGTCGGCCGCGTCGATTACACCAGCGTCACCGATGACGAAGCACTTGGCGGCTTCCAGCTGCTGTGCCGCACCGAAGGGATCATTCCCGCGCTGGAACCCAGCCACGCCATCGCCGCGGTGACCAAGATCGCACCGACCATGCCCAAGGACAGCATCATCCTCGCCAACCTGTGCGGCCGGGGTGACAAGGACATCTTCTCGGTTGCCGAACATCTGGGGGTTTCGCTGTGAGCCGGTTTGATCAGGCCTTTTCGCGCGGCCCGGCGCTGGTCACGTTCGTCACGGGCGGCGATCCCACCCCGGATGCCACCCCCGCGATCCTCGACGCGCTGGTCGAAGGCGGCGCCGATGTGATCGAACTGGGCATGCCCTTCACCGATCCGATGGCCGATGGCCCGGCAATCCAGAACGCCAATCTGCGGGCGCTGGGCGCAGGCACGACCACGGCAGATATCTTCCGTATTGCCGCCCAGTTCCGCGCCAAGCATCCCGAAACCCCGCTGGTGCTGATGGGCTATGCCAATCCGATGACCACGCGCGGCTCCGAATGGTTTGCCGCGGAATGTGCCAAGGCTGGTGTCGATGGGGTAATCTGCGTCGACATCCCGCCCGAGGAAGATCCCGAACTTGGCCCGGCCCTGCGCGGTGCGGGCATTTCGCTGATCCGCCTGGCCACCCCCACCACCGATGCCGCGCGGCTGCCTGCCGTGCTCGAAGGTTCGTCGGGGTTCCTCTACTACGTCTCGGTGGCTGGAATTACCGGCCTGCAGCAGGCCGCACAGGCATCGATTGACGAAGCCGTGGCCAAGCTCAAGGCCAAGGCGACGATCCCGGTCGCCGTCGGCTTTGGCGTGCGCACGCCCGAACAGGCTGCGGCCATCGCCAAGGTCGCCGATGGTGTGGTCGTTGGCTCGGCGCTGGTCGATCTGGTTGCCCAGCACGGCGCCAATGCCGCCGGACCTGTGCGTGAATTGACCCGGGCGCTTGCCCAGGCAGTCCATTCCGCGCGATAGGAGATTGTCATGAGCTGGTTAGATCGCGTCCGCAATGCGTTGCCCTTCGCCGAGAAGCGCGACACTCCCGACAACCTCTGGATCAAGTGCCCTTCGTGCAAGGAAATGCTCTTCACGAAGGAATACGAAGAAAACCTGAGCGTCTGCCCGCGGTGTGAGCATCACGGCCGGATCGGTGCCGATGCACGCTTCGCCCAGCTGCTGGACGCCGGTTTCAGCGTGCTGCCGACCCCCAAGGTCAAGGAAGACCCGCTCAAGTTCCGCGATTCCAAGAAGTATCCCGATCGGCTCAAGGCCGCCCGCGCCGCCAATCCGCATCCCGATGCGCTGACCAATGCCGCCGGCGCGATCGATGGCCAGAAATGCGTGCTAGGCGTCCAGGACTTTGCCTTCATGGGCGGGTCGATGGGCATGGCCGTGGGCGCGGCCTTCGTTGCGGGCGTCGACCGCGCGATCAAGGACAAGTGCGCCTATGTGATCTGCACCGCCGCTGGCGGCGCGCGGATGCAGGAAGGCATCCTCAGTCTGATGCAGATGCCCAAGACCACCGTGGCGATCCGCCGGCTCAAGGCAGCAGGCCTGCCCTATGTCGTGGTGCTGACCGATCCGACCACCGGCGGCGTTACCGCCAGCTATGCCATGCTGGGCGATATCCAGATCGCCGAGCCGGGCTGCCTGATCGGCTTTGCCGGCCAGCGCGTGATCCAGGACACGATCCGCGAAAAGCTCCCCGAAGGGTTCCAGCGCGCCGAATACCTGCTCGACCACGGGATGGTCGACATGGTGGTCCACCGCCGCGACCTCAAGGAACGGCTGGCCGCGCTGCTCGACTATCTGGGCGCGGCCAAGGCGGCCTGATCCGGCCCACCGGGGCAAGGCGGACAATGAAAGACTTCGCGATCTCGGACGATCCGCGCGTTCAGGCACAGCTTGACCGGCTCGGCGCGCTCAGCCTCCCCCAAGGGCGGATCGGGCTGGAGGTGATCCACGCTCTGCTCGCCCGGCTGGGTGATCCGCAAAAGCGCCTGCCGCCGGTGTTCCACGTTGCGGGAACCAACGGCAAGGGATCGACCTGCGCCTATTTGCGCGCGATGCTCGAAGCCCAGGGGCTGGTCGTTAACGCCGCAACCAAGCCGCATCTGGTCCGCTACAACGAACGCATCCGCATTGCCGGACAGTTGGTCAGCGATGCCCGGCTGGCCGATCTGCTGGGCGAAGTGCTCGACCTGGGCGAGGATCTTGCCCCGAGCTTCTTTGAAGTCACCACCGCAGCGATGTTCAAGGCCTTTGCCGAAACGCCTGCCGATGCCTGTGTGATCGAGGTCGGGCTGGGCGGGCGCTTCGATGCGACCAACGTGCTTGATGGGCAAGCCGCCTGCGGGATCGCCACGCTGGGGATCGATCACGAAGCCTTCCTGCTGGCCCCTGAAGCCGGCGTTCCGGCCGATCCGCTCTGCCGGATTGCCTTTGAAAAGGCAGGGATCGCGCGCGCCGGGGTGCCGCTGGTGACGCAAGCCTACCCCACCGAGGTCACCCGCACGGTGATCGAGCAAGCGATGAACGTTGGCGCAAAACCGGCGATCCGCGGGCTCGACTGGTTTGCCGAAGTGGGTGAAACGATCGCCTATCGTGACCGCCACGGCGAGCTGACCCTGCCCCGCCCCGCGCTGGTCGGCACGCATCAGGCCGACAATGCCGCGCTGGCGGTTGCCATGCTGCGCCAGCAATCACAGGTCCATGTTTCGCCCGAGGCGATGGCCCAGGGGATCCGCGCCGCCCGCTGGCCAGCCCGGCTGCAATTGCTGGGCCAAGGTCCGCTGACCGCGCTGGCCGGACCGCGCAAGGTCTGGCTCGACGGCGGGCACAATGTTGATGCGGGGCTGGCAATCGCGCGGCATTTCGCCGGCGCAGCGCCGTTTCACCTCATCACCGGGATGCTGGCGAACAAGGATCCCTCGGCAATCGTCGCCCCGCTGGCCGCTCAACTGGCCACGCTCTCGGTCGTGCCAGCGCCGGGCCACGATGCCCATGCGCCCGAGGACTTCGCCCCCTTCACTCAGCTGCCGGTGCGCGCCTTTGGCGATGTGGAGGCCGCGCTTGCCGCACTGCCCCCCGAAGGCGACGTGCTGATCTGCGGCTCGCTCTACCTTGCTGGTGAAGTGCTGCGGCTCAACCGCGAGTTTCCCGACTGAGCCGCTCGGCCCGCGCGCTGCGCGCCCATTCGAGCAGCACGAACACGGTCGAAACCAGCGCGGTCATCGCGGTCCAGCGGAACACTGTGGCATAGCCGAACTGGTCAAACGCCTCACCGGTCCAGCCGCGCCCCAGCGTACCGATCAACGACACCAGCGAGCCCAGCAAGGCATACTGGATCGCCCCATATTGCTTGGCGACGATGCTCGAGGTGTAGGCCACGAAGGCGGTCAGCGCGAGGCCGGTGACCACGTTTTCATAGCAGATCGCCAGCAGCAGGCGGACCATGCGTTCATCCGAACCCAGCGCGCCGGCCAGCGCATCCAGCCGCAAGAGGTGCGAAAAGCCATCGATCCCGCGCCCCCCTTCGGCAAGGTCAGCATAGAGGAAATTGCCCAGCGGCGGCAGCACTGCGCCCATCAGGATCGTCGGGAACCGGCCCAGCTTGACGAACAGATAGCCCCCGAGGCTGATCCCGGCCATGGTCATGAAAATGCCGAACAGCTTCGAGGCAAAGGCCACCTCTTCCTTGGTATAGGCCAGTTCCTGCAGGTAGAACGGATAGGCGAAGCTCGCCCAGATATTGTAGCAGATCGCATAGGTCAGGATGAACCCGATCACGCTGAGCACCCCCCAGCCGAGCCGGCCCGCCAGTTCGGCCAGCGGCGCAACCAGCGCGGAATAGAGGTGGTTCATCGCCGTGCGCCCGCGCGAATGCGTGCTGTCGGCGGCGGTCAGCACGAAGCGGGTCTGCCGCTGCATCCAGTTGCTCAGCGCCGCGACTGCCAGCGGCACCAGCACGGTTGCGGCAACGATCCACGGGCCATAGGCCTTGGTGAAATCGCCCACCGAAGGCGGCGGAGCATCGCCGTGATCGCCCAGCATGCCCGCCATGAAATGGGTGATCGTGCCGATCGCCCAGAGCCAGCTGATCCCGACCACGGCCAGCGCAATGGCGCGATATTCGGGGCGCAGCGCGCCCGGTTCGGCCAGGGCGCCGTGCAGCTTGCCAGGTTCGGGCCGCGCGCTATCAGGCGCGCGCAGGGTAACCCCCAGCATCACCGCCAGCATCAGGCCGCCCATCGCGAGATAGACCGCCGGCCAGCTCATCGTCGTCGCCATGACCAGCGCCAGCGCACCGCCGACAATCGAAGCGGTGCGAAAACCAAACTGGTTGAGCGCCGAAAGCAGTTCGATCGGTGCCGCCTCGTCGGCCTGGTCGATCCGCCAGCCGTCGATCGCGATATCCTGCGTTGCCGAGGCAATCGCGCCCAGGAACGCCACCATCGCGAACTGGCCGATATTCTGCGCTGGATTGATCACCGCCAAGAGGCCAAACGCCCCCACCTGGACCGCCTGGCACAGGAATATCCAGCTCTTGCGCCGTCCCAGCCGTTCCAGCGCCGGCAGCGGCACGCGATCGACAATCGGGGACCACAGGAACTTGAAGGAATAGCACAGCCCGATCCAGCTGAGCACGCCGATCGTTGCCAGCTTGACCCCGACCTCGCCCAACCAGGCGTTGAGCGTACCGACCAGCAACGCGAACGGCAGTCCCGAAGAAAAGCCGAACGCCAGCATCGTGGCCGATTTGCGGCTTTGCAGCGCAAGCCCCAGCAGCTTGAGCCCCTTGGGTCGGGCAGCGGTAGCGGCGGCCTCGGCCATGCGATCCCTTTCTCGTTGCAATTGAAGCGCGAAACTAGCGGGGAAATGCAGTATGCCTAGCCCCATGGAGAGAATAGCCACAGTCCCCGGACGTGAACCCACGCCGGGCCAGCTCGCCTTGGCGCGCCAAATCGCCGAAGGGTGCCCGCGCACCAATCATGGCGTCACCACGGTGCCCGCCAGCGTCTATACCGATCCGGCGCACTGGACGCGCGAGAATGCGGCGCTGTTTGCCCGCTTGCCGCAAGTGCTGGCGCCTTCGGCTCTGCTGCCCCAGCCCAATACCATCGTCCCGCATGATGCCAGCGGACGCCCGCTGCTCATCACCCGCGATGGCGATGGGCAGGTCCACGTGTTCCTGAATGTCTGCACCCACCGCGGTACCCGGCTGGTCGAGGGCGGCGAAGCCCAATGCGCCAAGCGCATGACCTGCCCCTATCACGCCTGGACCTTCGCCACCGATGGGCGGCTGCTTGCCCTGCCCCGGCCCGAAACCTTCCCGGGGATCGACAAGGCGGCGCACGGGCTGGTCGAACTGCCCAGCTGCGAAGCGGGCGGGCTGATCTGGTTCACGCCCGATGCCCAGGCCGATTTCGCCCATGCCCGCGAACTGGGAGCCGATTTCGCTGCCTTCGCCATGCCCGACCTGCATCTCTTCGCCCGGCAAACCCATACTGTTGCGGGCAACTGGAAGCTAATCATGGATGCTTTCCTTGAAAGCTACCATGTCGCCCGGCTCCATGCCGCCACGATCGGCCCGTTCTTCAAGGATGGGGTAACATCAGGCGACGAGATCGGCCCGCACCGGCGCAGCCTGGTGGGTCGCGCGGCCGAACTCGAAGGACAGGATCTGGCCGACATGGCCGTGCTGCGGCGGCTGGGCACCTTCGCCTATCAGCTGTTTCCCGCGACCGTGCTGGTCATCAGTCCGGATTACATCAACGTGATGTGCCTCTGGCCGCAGGCGCACGATCGCACCCTGGTCGAGGATTTCATGCTGATCCCCGAAGCCCCGCAAACCGACAAGGCCCGCGACCACTGGGAGCGCAGCTGGAAGCTGCTGGACGGCGGGGTGTTTGCCAGCGAGGATTTCCGCGCGGCAGAGCTTGGCCAGCAAGGCCTTTCCAGCGGTGCGATTGCCGAGCTGACGATCGGCACGCTCGAAACCGGCATCCACCGTCAGCACGAGATCATTGCCGAGCAGATCGCCGCTGCGGGGCTGTGACTGCAGCGGCAACGCCAAGGGGTGACGCGCGCGGCGTCCTCGCGTAAGGGGCGCAGATGAACGCCCCCACCCCTGACCGCACCGGCGAACGCATCGCCAAGCTCCTCGCCCGCGCTGGCGTGGCCTCGCGCCGCGAGGTTGAGCGCATGATCGAAGACGGCCGCGTCAAGCTCAACGATGAAGTCATCACCACGCCGAACACCGTTCTGCCCAATCTCAAGGGCGTCAGCGTTGATGGGCGCGCGGTCAAGGCCGCAGAGGAAACCCGCCTGTTCGTGTTCCACAAGCCTGCGGGCCTGATCACCGCCGAGCGCGATCCCGCTGGCCGGCCGACGATCTACACCGCGCTGCGCAATGCGCTGCCGGCGGATGCCGGACGGGTGATGCCGGTTGGCCGGCTTGACTACAACACCGAAGGCCTGCTGCTGCTGACCAACGATGGCGAGTTGAAGCGCGCGATG
>JAYSCF010000107.1:0-6746 GCA_041915005.1 Novosphingobium sp. | reverse complement strand
GTTCGATGGGCGAAAAGGCGAAATACACCTTCAACTACCGCGCGATGAAGACGCTCAACGATGAGTTGCAGATGCGCTCGGACTGGGTGCTGCCGATCTGTTCGGGGCAGGAACGGCTCAAGAAGGGCGGGCACAAGGTCCACCCGACCCAGAAGCCCGAAAGCCTGCTCTACCGGGTGATGCTGGCCACCACCAACAAGGGTGACGTGGTGCTCGATCCCTTCTTCGGCACCGGCACCACCGGTGCGGTGGCCAAGCGCCTGGGGCGTGAATGGATCGGCTGCGAACGCGAAGGCGGTTACCGTGAAGCCGCGCTCGAACGCATCGAGCTGGCCCTGCCGCTCGATGAAAGCGCGATCACCACGATGCAGAGCCCCAAGGCCGCGCCCAAGGTGGCTTTCGGCACGCTGATCGAAACCGGCTGGATCGCGCCGGGCACGGTGATCACCGACAAGAAGCGCCGGATGCAGGCCACGGTGCGCGCCGATGGTTCGCTGGTGTCGGGCAGCGAAAGCGGCTCGATCCACGGGCTTGGCGCCAAGCTGCAGGGCGCGCCTTCGTGCAACGGCTGGACCTTCTGGCACATCGAGCACGAGGGCGAGATCAAGCCGATCGACGCGCTGCGCCAGCTCTACCTGCTTGCCACCGAGGATTGACCCTTCGCCCGTCCTCCCCGATTGGGGAGGAAAGAGGGAAAGTTGATGATCCGAAACACTTACCTGCGTCCGATTGCCCTGTGTGACAGCCCGCAGGGCGAACACGGCGAGGCGCTGCGGCTGGCGGGCGGCATGGTCTATGCCAGCCGCTTCGCCGTGATCACGCGCGAGGCGGGCCGGGTGGTCGATCATCGCCGGTTTGGCCTGCGCGAACTGGAAGCCGCCCTGCCGGATCTTGATCCCGAAGTGGGCGTGCAGCTGGCCAACCTCGCGCGGGTTCATCCGCCGCTGGCCTGCGGGGCGCGCACGGTGCGGCTCGATCAGCCGCAGATCATGGGCATTCTCAACGTCACGCCCGACAGCTTCTCCGATGGCGGCCAGTTCATGGACGATCCCGCCATCGCCCAGGCCCATGCCGCCGCGATGGTCGAAGCCGGGGCGGCCGTGATTGACGTCGGCGGGGAAAGCACCCGGCCGGGCGCGGCCGCGGTGTGGGAAGGCGATGAAGTGAAGCGTGTGGTCCCGGCGGTCGAACGGCTGGCGGCGATGGGCGCGGCGATCAGCGTCGATACCCGCCGCCCGGGCGTGATGGAGGCGGCGCTGGCCGCCGGCGCGCATATCATCAACGACGTGTCCGCGCTGCGCCATGATCCGCGCAGCCTTGAATTTGCCGCCGCCAGCGGCGCGCCGGTGGTGCTGATGCACGCGCCGGGGGAAGGGGACGACCTCCACGCCGACGGCGCGTACCGCGATGTCGTGCTCGACGTGTTTGACTGGCTGCGCGCCCGCCGCGATGCGGCGCTCAGCGCGGGGATCGCGCGCGAGAAGATCGTGCTCGATCCGGGTGTCGGCTTTGGCAAGAGCCTGGCCGAAAACCTGGCGCTGATGAACGCGCTGGCGCTGTTCCACGCGCTGGGCCAGCCGCTGCTGCTGGGCGCCAGCCGCAAGCGGATGATCGGCGCGCTGTCGCACGAAGCCCCCGCGCATCAGCGCCTGGGCGGCAGCCTCACGCTCGCGCTCAAGGGGGCTGAGGCGGGGGTGCAGCTGCTGCGGGTTCACGATGTGCCGGAAACGGTGCAGGCGCTGCGGGTGTGGCGCGGCCTGCGCGATGCGGCGCTGACCGACTTTACCCAGCTGCCGGGTTGATTTTCTAGCGCGCTGCGCTTGAGCCTTGCCGGGCCGGGGGAGCGGGCCGGCAAGGCGTGCACCGTTACGCCGCGTCGCCAATCCCCAGATCGCCGAGCTTGCGGTAGAGCGTCGAGCGCCCGATCCCGAGCCGGCGGGCCACTTCGGTCATCCGGCCGCGATAGTGGCCGATGGCGAGCCGGATCACGTCGGCTTCGATGTCTTCGAGCGGGCGCAGGTTGCCGTCCGAGGTGTAGAGCACCACGCCCGAGCTTTCCTGCAGGCTGCCGCCCTGCGCGGTGGCTTCTTCGCCCAGCAGGTCGGCCAGTTGGGGGAAATCGTCGGCGGTCAGCGCGTCGCCGTCGCAGAACACCGCGGCGCGGAACAGCACGGCCTGGAGCTGGCGGACATTGCCCGGCCAGTCATAGGCCGCGAGCAGCGCCAGCGCGCCATCGGTGATCCCCAGCGGGCGCAGCCCTGGCTGTTCGCCGATGCGGGTCAGGAAATAGCGCGACAAGGCCGGAATATCGCCCGCGCGATCGCGCAAGGGGGGAAGGCTGACGGTCGTGGCCGAGAGCACCTGGCACAGTTCCGGCAGGAAGTGCCCGCCGGCCACCATGTCGCGCAGCGGCAGGTTGCTGGCCGCGATCAGCCGCACATCGACCCGGAAGGAATGACGCGCGCCGATCGGGCGCACATCGCCCCGATGGAGCGATTCGAGCAGGCGCAGCTGCACCGTCAGCGGCAGGCGATCGACTTCGTCGAGCACCAGGGTGCCGCCATCGACATCCTGCAGCGCCCCGATCTGGCGATCAAAGGCCCCGGCAAAGGCGCCCTTTTCGTGCCCGAACAGTGCGCTTTCGATCGAGTTGGCGGGAATTCCACCCACGTTGAGCAGGCGGAATGGCGCCTTGGCGCGGGGGCTGGCGGCCTGCATCGCGCGCACCAGCATTTCCTTGCCGGTTCCGCTTTCGCCCTCGATCAGCACCGGGCCGTGGCCGCGCGCGGCCTTGGCTGCAACCGCAAGGGCCGCGCGAAAGGTGGGCGCGGCGCCGATCATCGCATCGAAATCGGCCGGGGCAGGCATCTTTTCGGTGAGCGATTGCAGTTCGTCGCGCGGCGCCTCGCGGGTGGTTGCCATGCGCAGCGCCTGCATCATCCGGTCGGGCGAAACGGGTTTGACCAGATAGTCGGTCGCGCCCGCGCGCATCGCTTCCACCGCCAGCAGCGGCGAAGCGCTGGTGGTCAGCATCAGGATCGGCAGTGCGGGGCGGCGGGATTTGAGTTCGGCGATCAGCGTGCAGGCTTCCTCCCCGGGAACCGCCTGATCAAGGATGATCGCGCCCAGTTGCATGCCCTGGCGGGTGCCCAGCGTGGCGATCGCGGTTTCGCAATCGCGCACGACCAGCGTGCGCCAGCCTTCGCGCCCGGCCAGCGCGGAGATCAGCCGGCTTTGCGCCGGGTCATCATCGATCAGCATCAGCGTGCGCTGTTCGATTTCCGCCATTGCCCTTGTGCGAACCCCCGTGCCTGGAAAACCTGTCCGTAAGGGCGCCGTGATACAGGGCGGTGGTAAATGGCCGATTAAGGCCGTCGATTGTGAATGCGCGGGGCAGGTTGGGCCTTGAGCCGCGCGCCCGCTGGCGATAGAGCGGCGCCCAACGCAAACCCGCATTGCTTTATAGGGATACCACCATGGCCAACGGCACCAACATCAAGGCGCACAATGCAACCTACGAAGGCTTTCTCGGCCTGACCAAGTGGGGCACCATTGCCGTCACGCTGGTGGTTGCGCTGGTTGTCATCCTGATTGCCTGATCTTTCGGCCGTGCGCCGGCTGATCCTTATCGCCCCGCTGGCCGCCGCGGCGCTGGTCGCGGGCGGCTGCGTGTCGAAACTGGCCTATGGACAGGTCAAGTCGGCGCTGAGCGAGGCCGGCCTGTCCGAGGCCAATTCCGCCTGCATGGCCACCCGGATGACCGACCGGCTCAGCCTGGTCCAGCTGGCCAAGCTCAAGCGGCTCAAGGGCGCGAATCGTTCGATCGGCCAGTTCCTCGCCGCAGTGCGCCGGATCGACGATCCCGAGGCGATCGAGGTGACCGTCAGCGCGGCGGCGCTGTGCACGGCTGGGCTGGCGCCCGAAAAACGCTGAAGCCTGCGCTGGACCTCGGGGCAAGGCTCTCCTAAGCCGGGGTCAAAGCCCCCCCTTTCTATTCCCGGGAGAACTGACCTTTGCGCAAGATCGGCCTGATCGGCGGCATGAGCTGGCTGTCGACCCGCACCTATTACGAACACATCAACCGTCTGGTCCAGGCCGAGGCCGGGCAGCGCGCCAGCGCCCCGCTGCTGATCGAAAGCCTTGATTATTCGGGCCTGCAACGGTTGGCGAGCGCCGAGGAATGGCGCCGCGCCGCCGGCGTGCTGGCAGATTCGGCGCAGCGGCTCGAAGCGGCCGGGGCAACCGCGCTGCTGATTGGCGCCAATGCCATGCACAAGGTCTATGACGAGGTGCAGGCCGCGGTTTCGATCCCGATCATCCACATCGCCGAATGCGTGGCCGAACGCATGGCCGCCAGCGGGGTGAAAAAGGCCGCGCTGATCGGCACCCGCAACGTCATGGTGGAAAGCTTTTACCGGCAGAAACTGATCACCCGCGACATTGAACTGCTGCCGCCAGAGATGCAGTTCGTCGAAACGCTCGACCGGATCATCTACGAGGAGCTGCTGCTCGGCAAGGCGACCCGCCAGGCCGAGCGCGAATTGAAGACGATCATCACCAACCTGGAACAGGATGGCGCCGAGGCCGTGGTGCTGGGCTGCACCGAGCTGGAAATGGTGGTCGATGTCGATGCCAATGTCCTGCCGATCTATGATTGCACCCGCATCCACGCCGAAACGGCGGTGCGCTGGATCATGGGCGAGGGGTGAGGGCTGACTTGACCCGCGCTCCCTATGCCTGCGACCCGGCGCTCAGCCGGGGGCGGGAATATCCGATCGAAGCCTCGCTCGCGCGCGGGCCGCGCAGCGCCTATCAGCGCGACCGCGACCGGATCATCCATTCGATCGCCTTTCGCCGCCTGCGCCACAAGACCCAGGTGTTCATCGCGCCCGATGGCGATCATTACCGCGTCCGCCTGACCCACAGCCTGGAAGTGGCCCAGATCGGGCGGGTGATTGCCCGCGCGCTCGGGCTGGACGAGGATCTGACCGAGGCGCTGTGCCTGGCCCACGATATCGGCCACCCCCCGTTCGGCCATGCCGGCGAGGATGCGCTTGATGCCGCCTTGGCGCAGGCGGGCGGGTTCGATCACAACGCCATGTCGCTGCGCACGCTGATGCGGCTGGAAAGCCCCTATTGCGAGCACGAAGGGCTCAACCTGACCTGGGAACTGCTCGAAGGGCTGGCCAAGCACAATGGCCCGGTGCGCAAGCTCAACTGGGCGCTGGCCGAACTCGATGCGGCGTTTCCGCTCGAACTGGCGCAGTGGTCTTCGCTTGAGGCGCAGGTCGCCGCGCTGGCCGATGACATCGCCTATGACAACCATGACATCGACGATGGCCTGCGCGCCGGGTTTCTCCAGCTCGATGAATTGCTGAGCCTCGATTTCGTGGCCGATCAATGGCGCGCGATCGAGCGCAAGTTTCCCGCCGTGCCGCAGGATCGCCGCCTGCGCGAACTGGTGCGCAGCCAGATCGGCTGGATGGTCAACGATGTGATCGGCGAAACCGCCGAGCGCGCCCGCGGCATGGCCAGCGTGGCGGACGTGCGCGCCGCTGGACGCGCCACGGCGGCCTTTTCCGCCGAACTGGAAGAGCATGAGCGCCGCCTGAAGCAGTTCATGTATGCCCGGCTCTATCACCACCCCCAGCAGCTCCAGACCGCCGAGCGCGCCCGCACGGTCACCGCCGAACTGTTTGCCGCCTATGCACAGGATCCGGCGCTGATGGATGCCGGCTGGCGCGAAGCCCTGCCTGCGGCGGAACCGGCGCGCAGCCGCCACATTGCCGATTTCATCGCCGGAATGACCGATCGCTATGCGATTTCGGCCCATGCGAAAATCTATGGCCGCACGCCTGAAGGGCTGAGCAATGTCTAAGGTTACCCGCATCGCGCTGGTCGGGGCATCGGGGCTGATCGGCAGCGCGCTGATCCGCTTTGCCGTGGGGCGGCGCGATATCCGGATCATCGCTATTGCCCGCCGCGAAATCCCGCTGCCGCCGGGCGCGCGGATGGAAGTGCTGGTGGCCGATCCCGAACATTGGGGCGATGCCATCGCGGCGGCCAACGCCGATGTGCTGGTCTGCGCGCTGGGGACCACCTGGAAGACGGCGGGCAAGGATGAAGCTGCGTTTCGCGCGGTCGACCAGCACCTGGTGATCGCCTGCGCTGAAGCGGCCCAGCGCGCCGGGATCCGGCAGATCATCGCCGTCTCCTCGGTCGGCGCCGATGCCACGGCGAAAAACTTCTACCTGCGGGTCAAGGGCGAAACCGAACAGGCCCTGGCCAAGCTGCGCCCGGTCCGGCTCGACGTGATCCGCCCGGGGCTGCTGCGCGGGCCGCGCCGGGAATTCCGGCTGGCCGAGCGGATCGGGATGATCGTCAGCCCGCTGATCGATCTCTTCCTGCACGGCGGCTGGGCCAAATACCGCTCGATCCGCGATGCGGTTGTCGTTCGTGCGATCGTCGGCCTGACCAAGGAAAAGGCCGCGGGGCGGTTTGTGTTCGAACACGAGGCGATCCTGCGCGCCGCGCGCCGCGCGGGGGAGCGGGCCGGTGATGCCCTGTTTCACCGACTCTAATTTCCCCCGCGGTTGACTTCGCAGCTGCACAACGCCAGACAAACAGGGTCGCTGATCGCGCGGGAGAGTTCCCTCGATTCGGGCGGTTCCTTTCGGGGAATTGGCGGATCGCTGGACGCCGAAGGAGCAACCGCCCCGGAATCTCTCAGGCCAATGGACCGCGTG
>JAYSCF010000106.1:3098-6782 GCA_041915005.1 Novosphingobium sp. | reverse complement strand
GCACCTCAACCAGGGCTATTTCATCGAGCCGACCCTGTTCGCCAACGTCGATAACAAGAGCCGGATCGCGCAGGAGGAAATCTTCGGCCCGGTGCTGTGCCTGATCCCCTGCGAGGACGAGGAAGACGCGATCCGCATCGCCAACGAATCGAACTATGGCCTCAACGGTTCGGTCCTGACGCAGGATGCCGAGGCGGCCTATGCCATCGGGCGGCGGATCCGCACCGGCGGGTTCGGGCAGAACGGCCTCAGGATGGACTTTGGCCTGCCGTTCGGCGGCTACAAGCAGTCGGGCATTGGCCGCGAGGGCGGACCCGAAGGCCTGTGGGGCTATGTCGAAACCAAGACCATGCTGCTCGACGCGATGCCGGCGCAGCTGTAGCATCAGCGACAAAGCAACAAGAGAGGACAGCATGGCAGACCATATCGCGGGCAAGTCGATCGTCATCACCGGTGCGGGCGGGGGCTTTGGCCGGCTCGTCGCGCTCAAGGCCTCGGCCCGGGGCGCCCGGGTCACGCTGGGTGATATCAACCTTGCCGCCGCCGAAGACGTGGCCGCCGAAATCCGCGCCGCGGGCGGCCAGGCCCAGGCCGTGGCGACAGACGTGACCCAGCTGGCACAGGTCAAGGCGCTGGTTGCCGCGGCGCTTGATGCCTACGGCGCGGTCGATGTCATGCTGAACAACGCCGGGATCATGCCGCTGGCCTTCATCGCCGACCACGACGCCGCCTATGACGCGTGGGAGCGCTGCATCGACATCAACATCAAGGGTGTCTTGAACGGCATGGTTGCCGCCCACGATGCGATGATCGCCGCCGGGCGCGGCCACGTGATCAACGTCTCGTCGATCTATGGCAATTTCCCGGTGACGGGGGCGGCAGTCTATGGCGCGTCAAAGGCGGCGGTGAACTTCCTGTCGGAAAGCCTGCGGGTCGAAAGCCGGGGCAAGATCAAGGTCACCATCGTCAAGCCGACCGGGGTTCCGGCCACCGGGCTGGGCGGCACGGTCATCAACCAGGCGGCCAGCGTCGGCATTCTCGGCCAGAACACGCCCGAATTCATGGACATGGTCGGCCAGATGCAGGAAGGCACCTTCCCCGCCGCGCGGCTCGATCCCGAAAACATCGACTATGCCAGCCTGGCGCCCGAACACATCGCCGATGCGATCATCCACGCAATCGACCAGCCGTGGGGCGTATCGGTAGGCGACATCACGATCCGCGCCGCCGGCGATCACTTCATCCTCTAGGCAGAATCAGCCCAGTTCGATGCAGCCGCCATCGACGTAGAGATCGACCCCGTTGATGAAGGCGGCTTCGGGCGCGGCGAGGAACAAGACGGCGCTGGCCACTTCCTCGGCCGTTCCCATTCGCCCGATCGGCACGACCCCGGCCATCATCTCGCGCATGCCGGCGATTTCGGCCGCGCTGGCATCGCGCTTGAAGATTTCGGTGTCGGTCGGGCCGGGGCTGACCATGTTGACGCGGATGCGGCGCGGCAGCAGTTCCTTGGCCATGATCCGCACCACTGCGCGCAGGCCGGCCTTGGCGGCGGCATAGGCGGCATTGCCGGGCACCGCCGCGACCGATCCGATCGAGCCGGTCACGACAATCGCCCCGCCATCGCGCAGCAGCGGCAGCGCGCGCTGCATGGCAAAGAACGCGCCGCGCAGGTTCACATCGTGGATCCCGTCCCAGAAGTGCTCGGTCACCTGATCGACGGGGGCAAACCCGCCGACGCCCGCGTTGACGAACAGGACGTCGATCCCGCCGAGTGCCTCGGCAATCTCGGCCATGGCGGCATCGGTCTGCGCGACATCGCCCATGTCGCTGACGATCCCCATCGCCTCGCATTCCTGGGCAGCGGCGGCCAGCGTGGCGGCATTGCGCCCGGTCAGCGCCAGCTTGGCCCCTTCGGCGCGGAACATCCGCGCGGCGGCAAGGCCGATCCCGGCGTTGCCGCCCAAAACGACCACGCATTTGTCAGCAAAGCGCATCAGAACATCCCGTTTGCATTGGCGGACTGTTCGGGCACCGGCTGGACCACGTCCCAGTGTTCCATCACGCGGCAATGCTCGATCCGCAGGATATCCACCACGGCCACGCCCCGATCGGCTTCGGAAAAGCGCCCCCAGCTGTGCACTGCCACCAGATTGCCATCGCCGATCACACGCTTGATTTCATAACGCACCCCCGGGTGGCCCGCGATGAACGGCTCCAGAAAGGCGATCGCCGCATCGCGCCCGGTCTGGGCATTGGGGTTGTGCTGGATATAGCCGGGATCGACCCAGGCTTCGAAGGCCCCGCGCACGTCCTTCTTGATGTAGAAGCGGGTCATGAACTCGGTCGCGACCTGCTTTGCGGTCAGCTTGCAGGGAGCGGCACGGGCCGGCTGGGGCAGCGCCGCGGCAAGGGCAAGCGCGGCGAGGACAAGCGCGGCGGGGATCGGGGCACGCATCGGCAGCCTCCTTCAGAACATCGGCAGCGGATTGACCGGGGCCGCGGGCACATCCTGCAACACGTCCCAGTGCTCCACGATCATGCCGTCTTCGACCCGGAAGATATCGACCACGGCCAGCCCGGGATCGCCGGCATGGCGGATCACGTGGTGATGAACGATGACATGATCGCCATCGACAAAGGCGCGCTTGAGGTTGTGGGTGCCTTCGGGAGACTGGACCTTCACGAAATCGAGAAAGTCCTTGAGCGCCTGGACGGTCGGCTCGGCGAGCGAGGAATGCTGGATATAACCGGGCGCGATGTAGTCATCCACGCGCGTGCTATCCATCGGCATCAGCACGTTGCGGTACATCGCCAGCACCAGATCGAGGTTGGCCTGTTCTTGCGCGGTGCGGCTCATGCGCTCTCCCCTCTTGTCTTTATAACAATTGGTAAGATATGCCTGAGCGCGAAGAGGGCGTAAAGTCCGATTGGGAGAGCATATGGACCGCGCAGAGCTTTACGCCGTACTCGATGACTATCTGGCCGCGCTGGGCGCCCGCGATCCGGGGCGGATCAGCTGGACGAGCGATGCGAAAACCTCGGAAAACAACGTCATGCTGGAACCCGGCGACGGGCTGTGGGGCACGATTGACCGGCTGGGCGACTATGACCTGCGCTTTGCCGACACCCGCACCGGCCAGGTCGGCTTCTTTGGCGTGACGCATGAGCATAGCGAGGAATCGGGCTTTGCCCTGCGGCTCAAGGTGGCGGACAATGGCGCGATCGAGGAAGCGGAAAGCATCGTCGTGCGCCAGTCGGACAGCGGCATCAAGTTTTTGAACCCGCGCTTCTGGGACAAGCCGATCATGAATGCGCTGGTCGAAGCCCCCACCCCGCGTGAGGAGATGATTGCGCTGTCGGACGGCTATTTTTCCACCCTGCAGATGAACGACGGGACGATCCGCACCAAGTTTCACCCCGAATGCGACCGGGTGGAAAACGGCGTGCAGACCACCCGCAATCCCGAATTCGCCTATGTCGTGCCAGTGGCGGCGCTGGGCTGCGAGGAACAGTTCCGCGCGGGCAACTACCGCTATGACGACCGGCTGCGCGGGCGGCGTTTCCCGCTGGTGGACGAGGAACGCGGGATCGTGATGGCGTTCGGCTTCATCGATCACTGCGGGCGGCTCAAGGAATACCAGCTGACCGATGGGCGCACCGTGCAATCGCCGATCCGCTATC
>JAYSCF010000106.1:0-3088 GCA_041915005.1 Novosphingobium sp. | reverse complement strand
GAGGACGGCATGATCCGCCAGATCGAGGCCAATTTCATCACCGTGCCCTATCACATGAAAAGCCCCTGGGACGGCCAGTGATGTTCAAGCGCCTCACCCTTTTCGCCGCGCTCGCGCTGGCTGCTTGCGGGCCTAAGGAAACCGCCCCGCCCCAGCAGGCCGAGGCGGCCGACAACTGGACCAATCCGGGCGGCGATGCCGGCAAGACCCACCATTCCACCCTGACCGACATCACAGCCGAAAACGTCGGCCGACTGGGCCTGGCCTGGGAAGCGCAGCTTGGCACCAACCGCGTGCTGGAAGCCACCCCGGTGGTGGTGGACGGGGTGATGTATACCTCGGGCGTGGCGGGCCGGGCCTATGCCTTTGATGCGGCCAGCGGCAAGGCGCTGTGGAGCTTTGAGCCCAAGGTCGACATGCAGGTCAACCGCACGGTGTGCTGCGACATGGCCAACCGCGGCGTGGCCGTTGCGCCAGATGGGAAGGGAGGCGGCAAGGTGTTCGTCGCTGCGCTCGACGGCGTGCTCTACGCGCTCGACGCCAAGACCGGCAGGCCCGTGTGGCAAGCCGACACGATCGAGGATCATTCGCGCGGCGGCAATTCCACCGGCGCGCCCGAAGTGGCGGGCAGCGTGGTGGTGATCGGCAACGGCGGCGCGGACTATGACGCGCGCGGCGATGTGTCCGCATGGGATATCTCCACCGGCAAACCGGCCTGGCGCTTCCACGTGGTGCCGCGCGATCCCAAGCTCGGGCCGCAGGACAATCCCGAACTGGAAGCCGCGCTCAAGACCTGGGATCCGCGCAGCCGCTGGGACATGGGCGCGGGTGGCGGCCCGTGGGATGCGATCAACTATGACGCCGAAACCGGCCTCGTGCTGGTCGGCACCGGCAATGGTGAGCCTTACAGCCTCGACATTCGTTCGCCCTCGGGCGGCAACAACCTCTATGTCTCCTCGATCGTCGCGATCGATCCCAAGACCGGGCGGATGAAGTGGTTCTATCAGGAAAGCCCGCAGGACCAGTGGGACTACGATGCCACCGCGCCGATGATCCTGACCCACATGAAGGTCGATGGCGAAGACCACCCGGTGGTGCTCCACGCGCCCAAGAACGGGTTCCTCTATGTGATCGACCGGCGCGACGGGAAACTGCTGCGCGCCAACACGATCGTCCGGGTCAACTGGGCCAAGGGGATCGATCCCAAGACCGGCCAGGCGATCATCGACAACGAAGCCGCCGATTTCAGCCACGGCCCCAAGATCATCTTCCCCGGCACCCCGGGCGCGCGCAACTGGCACCCGGCGAGCTTTGATCCCGCATCGGGCCTCTATTTCGGCGCGATCCAGGACATGGGTAACCTGATGTTCGTGCCGCCGGGCGACAAGCCCTACAAGCCCAAGGGGCTGAACACGGCCGCCGCGCTGATCTTCACCCCGCAATTGCAGGCCGCGCTGGCCACCCTGCCCCCGCCGGTTGCAGCGCAGGTCAAGGCGCTGCCGGCCTGGCAGGAGGTGCTCAAGAACCCCGGCGGCACCACGATGCGCGCGATCGATCCGCTGACCGGCAAGACCGTGTGGTCGCAGCCGATGGCCGGGTGGCAGGATCGCGGCGGGGTGTTGACCACGGCCAGCGGTCTCTTGATCCACGGCAACCTGGCCGGGCAGCTGATCATCCGTGAGGCCAAGACCGGGCGGATCCTGCGCACCATCGAAACCGGCACCTCGATCCTTGCCGCGCCGATGACCTACAAGGTCGGCGGCGTGCAATATGTCGCGGTGATGGCGGCCTGGGGCGGCGGGGGCTTTCCCTATGTCCCGCCCTATTCGGCGGCCTATAGCCGCGGCAACATGGGGCGGATCCAGGTGTTCCGCCTCGATGGCAGCGCCGTGCCGTTGCCGCCGCTGCTGGGCAAGCTGGAAGTGGCCCCCGAAGCCCCCGCTCAGGCACCGGGCGTGACGCTGGATACCATCGCGCAAGGGCGCGCGCTGTTCTTCACCAACTGCGCGATCTGCCATTCGAACCAGCACCGCTCGATCACGCCGGACCTGCGCCGGATGCAGCCCGGCACGCATGACGCGTTCGAGAAGATCCTGCTCGAAGGGCTGCTGCAGCCGAATGGGATGCCGCGCTGGGACGATGTGCTGAAACCCGCCGAAGTGCGCGCCATCCACGCCTATCTGATCGACGAACAGGGCAAGACCCGCCGCGACGAACTCGAAAAGACCCGGCGCGGGGTGCCGCTCGATGCGCCCAGCCTTGCCATTCTGTCGAATTATTGAGGACCACCCGCATGATCTCCACGATGGACAATCCCCACCTCGAATTCGGCTTTTCGATCCGGCTGTGGTTCACCCGCACCAGCATGGTGCCCGACATCCCGACCGGGGGCTGGCGCAGCGCGGTCTATGTCGACAGCGGCGAGATCGACGGGCCGAAGATGAAGGGCCGCGCGATCCCCAATTCGGGCGGCGACTATGCCCACTTCCGCCCCGATGACACCGCCGTGTTCGACGCGCGCTACCTGCTCGAAACCGACGATGGGGTGACGATCTACATGCAGAACAAGGGCTATCTGTGGGGCCGCGAGGCGGACACCATGGCCAAGCTGCGCAAGTGGGCCTTCGAGGGCGGCGAGGCCGTGCCCCACGCCGAATACTATCTGCGCGCCCAGCCGACCTTCGAAGCCCCCAAGGGCAAATACGAGTGGCTGACCCGCCACATCTGGATCGGGGTGGGCGAACGCAAGCCCGACGGCAACTATGTCAACTACTACTACCTGACGTGACGCTTGCGCGGCGCGCGCAAATCTGCTTTTCATCGTAACAATTGTTATAAAACCAAGAGGGGATAGGGCGTGAAGCTCGTAACACCGCCACGTGTCAGCCCGCAGGGCTTCGATGCCGCGATGCAGGCCTTTGCCGGCGTCGTCGGCAAGGATTGGGTCATGGCCACCGATGCCGACCGCGATGCCTATGCCGATGCCTATGCGCCCGGCCCGCAGGACCAGTGGCCCGCCGGCGCCGCGGTGTCCCCCGCCTCGGTCGAGGAAGTGCAGGCGATCGTGCGGCTGGCGAACGAGCACAAG
>JAYSCF010000105.1:0-7023 GCA_041915005.1 Novosphingobium sp. | reverse complement strand
AACTTGCGGCGCAGGCGCTTGATGTGGCTGTCGATGGTGCGATCGTCGACGAAGATTTCATCGTCGTAGGCCGCGTCCATCAGCTGATTGCGGCTCTTGATCACGCCGGGGCGGCTGGCCAGGGCTTCAAGGATCAGGAATTCGGTGACGGTCAGGGAAACCGGCTCGCCATCCCAGGTCACGTGATGGCGCTGGGGATCCATTTCCAGCCGCCCGCGGCGCAGCGCCTCGCTTTGCGCGGTATCGGGCTGGGCCTCCACTTCGCCACGCACCAGTTCGGCGCGGCGCAGGATCGCGCGGATCCGGGCAATCAGTAGCCGCTGGCTGAACGGCTTGGTGATGTAATCGTCCGCACCCAGGGCCAGGCCCAGCGCCTCATCGGGCTCTTCGTCCTTGCTGGTCAGGAAGATCACCGGCAGCGCTGACTTTTCGCGCAGCTTCTGCAGCAGTTCGAGCCCGTCCATCCGCGGCATCTTGATGTCGAACACCGCCAGGTCGGGCGGATTGTCGAGCAATGCCTTCAGCGCGGTTTCGCCGTCGGTATAGACCCGGGTGGCAAAGCCTTCGGCCTGCAGCCCGATGGAAACGGTGGTGAGGATATTGCGATCATCATCGACCAGCGCGATGGTCTGGCGGGTATCGCCAGCAGGATCGGATGCGGGTTCGGCCATGGCAGGCCCGAGGTAGCGGCTTCGCGCAGGGCGCGCAATGGAGGGCAGAGCCGGTGGTTGTGCAGGGCGCGAATTTCCGCGAGAGAGCCGCGATGACCACGTTTCCCATCCGTCTGTTCGCCAGCGAAGCTGCTATCCGCCGCGTGGGCGATGGGCTGCTCGATGCCAGCTTGCCCAAGGCCGAATGGACCCACGAAGCCCATCTTGCCGCCTGTGCCTGGCTGATGCTGGACCGCGCCGAGATCGTGCCAGAGCGCGACCTGCCGGGGATCATTCGCCGCTACAACCTGGCGGTTGGCGGGATCAACGACGATACGCAGGGCTATCACGAGACGCTGACCCAGCTTTACGTGCGCGGCGTGCGGCGGTTTCTGGAGCAGGGCCCGGCCCGGAGCCTGCTCGATACGGTCAACGCGCTGCTCGGCAGCGAACTGGCCGCGCGCGATTGGCCGCTGCGCTTCTACAGCCGCGAACGGCTGTTTTCGGTGGCGGCGCGGCGGGGATGGGTGGAACCTGATCTGGCCGCGATTTGACTTTGCTGCTTTAGGTATTTCCACGCATAAGGCGATCTCCCCACTGACAGGAGTCGCACCCATGGGTCTGCTTGATGGAATTCTCGGCCAGGTGGCCGGCAATCTCGATATTTCCTCGCTGGCTGAAAAGGTCGGGCTTGATCCGGCCATGGCCGAAAAGGCCGTGGCCGCGCTGGGTCAGGCCCATCCCGAACCGGGCGATACGGTGGAAACCGCTGCTGCGGCCACCGGGATCGACAGCGGCACGATGGGCCAGATCGCGGCCCAACTGGGCGGCGAGGGCGCGCTGGGCAAGCTTTCGGGCCTGCTCAAGGGCGAAGGCGCCGGGGGCATCCTCGGCGCGCTGGACCGCGATGGCGATGGCAATCCGCTCAACGACCTCGCCGGGCTTGCCGGCGGGTTGCTGGGCAAGAAGTAAGCCTTCAGGCTTTGAGCGTCCGCTCGATGTAACGGGTGACATTGTCGCCCAGCACGTCGAGCGGCACGTTCCCCCCGCCGACCACCGCATCGTCGAAATCGCGCAGGTCGTATTTCGCGCCCAGCGCGGCCTTGGCGCGCGTCCGCTGCGCCAGGATCTCGCTGTGGCCCATCTTGTAGCCGCAGGCCTGGCCCGGCCACGAGCAATAGCGTTCAACCTCGGGGGTGACTTCGGCAAGCCCTGAACCGTTGGTGGTCGAGAACCACTGGATCGCCTGGTCGCGGCTCCAGCGTTTGGCGTGGAGCCCGGTGTCAACCACCATCCGGCAGGCGCGGAACGCGATGGATTGCAGATAGCCCAGCTGGCCCACCGGATCGCCGTCATAGGCGCCCAGTTCATCGCCCAGCGTTTCGGCATAGAGCGCCCAGCCTTCGGAATAGGCGTTGAAGGCCAGCAGCGTGCGGATCAGCGGCAGGCGATTGGCATATTCACCCTGCCAGACATGGCCCGGGATGCCTTCGTGGAAGGCCAGCGTGGGCAGCGAATAGCGGCTGTGGCGATCGGTATCGCCCAGGTTGATCCAGATCTTGCCGGGGATCGATCCGTCGATCGAGCCGGCCCCGCCATAGGCGCCCGGCGCGCCGGCTTCTTCGGCGGGGGGCAGGCGGCGGATTTCGAGGTTGCCTTTCACCAGCGTGCGGAACGCCTGCGGCAGCTTGGTGCGGATGAAGTCGATCTTGCCCTGCATCGTGGCGATGATCTGGGCGCGGCCTTCGTCGTTTGCCGGGAACTTGAAGCGCGGATCGGCGCCCAGCGCGGTCATCCGTTCGCCCACGGTGCCACTGGCAAAGCCCAGCGAACGCAGGATCGGGTCCATCCGGGCGTGCAGCATGGCGAGCTGTTCCAGCCCCATCGCGTGCACTTCGTCAGGCGTGCGGCGGGTGGTGGTGCTGGCACGCAGCGCCCAGGCATAGAATTCATCGCCGTGCGGGCGCGCCCAGAGGCCTGCATCGCTGGTGGCGAGCGCGCGCTGGGTGCGGATTTCTGCCAGCTGGCGCGCCAGCGCGGCGGCCACCGGGCCGGTGGCGAGCGTGCGGGCGCGGCCATCCCAATCGCCCGCGATCTGCCCGGTGCGCCGGGTTAGCGACGAGACGAGGCCGCCGCCGCCTTGTGCGTCGGCGAGCGCGATTTCGAGCTGGCGGATGGTCTTGTCGAGCAGGAAGGCCGGCGGGACCAGCCCCTTGGCGCGGGCATCGGCGATCCGGGCGGTTTCGCCTTCGAGCTGGCCGGGGAACTGTTCAAGCCGGGCCAGATAGGCCTCGGCATCGGCTGCGTCGCGCACCGGGTGATCGGAATCGAGGAAACGCGGCGTATCGAGATAGGCCCCGACGTTCTGGATCACGGTATAGGGGGTGTTGCGCCAGCCGCCCACCGCCACGTCGCCATACGGCATGGCAAAGCCATCGAGCGAGGTTGAAAAGGCGCTTTTGACCACGGCCAGGCTGGTCTGCACCGCGGGATCGAGGCTGGCCGGGTTGAACCCGGAAAGCTGCCCCAGTGCGCGGCGCAGCAGATCGGCCTGTTGGTCCTGCCCGGCGGCCGAGCGATCGCCCAGGCGGCGGCGCAAGCTGGCCTTGGCGCCGGTATCGATCCCCAGCGAGGTGGCCTGTTCGGGCGAAAGATCCAGCATCTGCCCGGCCAGCGCATCGAGGAAGGCGGCGGCATCCTGCGGTGCCGGCGCAAGGGCGGCGGCGGCCGGGTGGCGGGCACAGGCATCAAGGGCAAAGGCGGCGCTGCTGGCCCCCAAAAGGGCGAGCGACTGGCGGCGGGACAGCGAGAAGTTGGTCATGCCCGCATGGATAGGCGGCGCGAAGGGCGTGTCAAACCCCGATCGACCTGCTACTTCACAGTCATGGATACCGTGCTTTCGATCCTCGTCCTTGCTGCCATCGCCCTCGTCTGGGGGGCCTATGCGTTGTGGCAGCGCGGCGGTTCGCGCAAGCAGGTCGTGCTGATGCTGGTCATGGCCGCCGTGCTGGCCGCCAATGTCGCGATCTGGGTGCTGCCGGTGGGCGGGGTAAGCATCCCCGCCAACACCGAGCTTAAATAGCGATCAGCGGATCGGGCAATCCGGCGCCAGGCGCATGTCGAGGTAGTTGTCGACCGAGCGCATCAGATCATCCATTTCGTTTTCGAAGAAATGGTTCGCCCGGGGGATTTCCTCGTGGTGGATGGTGATGTGCTTTTGCGTGCGCAGCTTGTCGACCAGCTTCTGCACGGCATTGGGGGTCACCACCGTATCGCCGGCGCCCTGGACGATGATGCCCGAAGACGGGCACGGCGCCAGGAAGCTGAAATCATACATGTTGGCCGGCGGTGCAACCGAGATGAACCCGCGGATTTCCGGACGGCGCATCAACAGCTGCATCCCGATCAGCGCGCCGAACGAATAGCCCGCGATCCAGGTGCTGCTGGCTTCGGGGTGGATCGACTGGACCCAATCGAGCGCGGCAGCGGCATCGCTGAGTTCGCCGATCCCGTTGTCAAAGCTGCCCTGGCTGCGGCCGACGCCGCGAAAGTTGAAGCGCAGCGTGGCAAAACCGCGGGCAACGAAGGTCTTGTACATCGCCTGGGTGATGCGATCGTTCATCGTGCCGCCGGCTTGCGGGTGCGGGTGCAGGATCATCGCCACCGGAGCGCGCGGGCGCGTGGCGGGCTGGAAACGACCTTCGAGACGACCTTCGGGACCGGGGAAAATGACGGAAGGCATGTATGCGCACCTGCTCTTGCTGTCGCCCGTTCCGCGGCGTCCGATGAATTCGGCATGCCGGGCCGGATAGGGCTATGATCGGGAAGCGAGGGCTATATAGAAACGACCGACCGAAAAGCAACGATTGCGAACATGGCAGCCGAATTCATCTATCTTGACCACCAGGCGACCACGCCGCTCGCCCCCGAAGCGCGCGAGGCGATGCTGCCGTGGCTGTCCGGACCAGAGTCCATCGGGTTCGCCAATCCGCACTCGATGCACAAGGCCGGGCGGGCGGCGGCGGCGGCGGTTGAACTGGCGCGCGAACAGGTGGCAAGCCTCTTGCCCAAGGGCGGGCGGGTGATCTTTACCAGCGGCGCGACCGAAGCGCTCAACCAGGCGATCCGCTCGGTCCCGCGCGGGGGCATCGCCTGTTCCGCGATCGAACATTCGGCGGTCTACAATCCGGCGATTTCGACTGGCGCTGCGGTGCAGGTGCTGCCGGTCAGCGCCGCGGGGCTGGTCGATCCCGAGGTGGAGATTGCCGAAGGCACCGGCCTGGTTGCGGTGATGCAGGTCAACAACGAGATCGGCACGATCCAGCCGGTGGCGCGCCTGGCCGCGCGGGCACGCGACATGGGCGCGCTGTTCCTATGCGATGCCGTGCAGGGCGCGGGCAAGCTGGCGGCGCCCGCAGATGCGGACCTGATCGCCATCACCGCGCACAAGCTTTATGGCCCGAAGGGGATCGGCGCGCTGTGGGTGCGCGACGGGGTGAAGATCGCCGAACTGATCCACGGGGGCGGGCAGGAATCCGGGCTGCGCTCGGGCACGCTCAGCCCGGCGCTGTGCGCTGGGTTCGGGGCGGCGGCGGCACTGGCGCAAGCGCGGATGGAAACCGATTTCCAGCACCTCTCCAGCCTTTACGAGCGGGCGCGTTCGATCCTGTCGCGCTGGACGGTGAACGGCTGCGAAACCGGGCGCTGGCCCGGCAATCTCAACCTCAGGCTCGATGGCCTCTATTTCCCCCGCCTGCTGAGCGATTGCCGCACGATCGCCTTTTCGGCAGGATCGGCCTGTGGCAGCGGCACCGGCGCGCCCAGCCGGGTGTTGAGCGCGATCGGGCTGGATCCGAAAGAGGCGCGAAACTCTATTCGGCTGGGTTTTGGGCGCTATACCACGCATGACGAGGTGGAAACGGCGTGCCGCATGCTCGATGCGGCGGCGCGTGAACAGGGGTGCTGATGGTCAGGGTCACGTTCATCACGGCAGAAGGCGCCAAGGTTGAGGCCGAAGGACGCGAAGGCGTCTCGCTGCTCGAAGTGGGACAGCATGCCGATATGCCGCTTGAAGGCACCTGCGAAGGGCAGATGGCTTGTTCGACCTGCCACGTGATCGTGGCCAAGGACTGGTTTGACCGCCTGATCCCCGCCAGCGACGACGAGGAAGACATGCTCGATCTGGCCGCCGGCGTTGCCCGCACCAGCCGGCTGGCCTGCCAGATCACGCTTACCGCCGCACTGGATGGTCTGGAAGTGAGAATTCCGGGGGAAAGCCACGATATGCAGCGCGGCTGACCCTTGGCGGGCGGATTCGCACCCTGCTAGGGCTGTGTGGCAATGGTTACCGAGACGACCGAACCCGATCCGTTTGACGCCATCGTCGATGCGCCGTTCGATTCCGCGCTGTCGCAGCGGTATCTCGTCTATGCGCTGTCGACCATCACCGCGCGTTCGCTGCCGGATCTGCGCGATGGGCTGAAGCCGGTCCACCGCCGCCTGCTGTGGGCGATGCGGCAGCTGAAGCTTGATCCCAGCCAAGCCTTCAAGAAATCGGCCCGCGTGGTCGGCGATGTGATCGGCAAGTATCACCCGCACGGCGATGCCTCGGTCTATGATGCGATGGTCCGCCTCGCGCAGGATTTCTCGCTGCGCTATCCGCTGGTCGAAGGGCAGGGCAACTTCGGCAACATCGACGGCGATAACGCCGCAGCCTATCGCTATACCGAAGCCCGCCTGACCAAGACCGCGATCCAGCTGATGGCCGGGCTTGATGAAGGCACGGTCGATTTCGTCGCCACCTACAACGGCGAAGAGGAAGAGCCGGAAATCTTCCCCGGGCTGTTCCCCAACCTGCTGGCCAATGGTTCCAGCGGGATTGCGGTGGGCATGGCCACCAACATTCCCAGCCACAACGTGGCCGAGATCATCGATGCTACCCTGCTGCTGATCGACAACCCCCATGTCGAACATGCCCAGCTGATGGAAGTGTTCCACGGCCCTGATTTTCCGACCGGCGGCGTGGTGGTGGAAAGCCCGGCGGTGATTTCGGCGGCCTATGAAACCGGCAAGGGCGCGATGCGCGTGCGCGGCCGGTTTTCGACCGGGCGCAACGAAGACGGCACCTGGGAAGAAACCGGAATCGAGAAACTGGGCGGCGGGCAATGGCAGCTGGTCATTTCCGAAATTCCCTACCAGCTCGCCAAGGGCAAGCTGATCGAACAGGTCGCCCAGGCGATCGCCGACAAGAAGCTGCCGATCCTTGAGGACGTGCGCGATGAATCGGACGAGGCGATCCGCATCGTTTTCGTGCCGAAAAGCCGCAACGTCGATCCCGAACTGCTCAAGGAATCGCTGTTCAAGCTGACCGACC
>JAYSCF010000104.1:0-7031 GCA_041915005.1 Novosphingobium sp. | reverse complement strand
CCCACCAGGAAGCCGACAACGCCCCAGAACGTGGTCAGGATCACCCCCGCCCGGATCAGGTCGTCGTCATACTTGCTCTGGTCGGCGACCAGCCCGGTGCCGGTTGCGGCCGCCAGGAAGTTCGTCTTGGTGAGCGTGATGGCCAGGCCGGCAAGCGCCGCCAGGCCGAAGATCGCCATATGGATCGCGAACCCGGTATCCACCGCGTTCGCGAACATGAATATGGCGAAGAAGAGCGCGACCAGCCACCAGCCAGCGCGTGCAACTACGGATTCCATGTGCCCCTTCCCCTCATGTTCGAGGTTAATTCAAATATACTAATATTAGTCGTAATTACCGCTTTCGGCCCTTCGCCGCAATGCGACATTGACCCGGATCAAATTACCGCATGCCGACCGAAAAATGCCGAAAAACCTAGATAAATTGCGCAGGATCAATGTTTGCACCCGCAGCAAGGGCGCAAAGGCAAGCCCGACGCCGTAATAGCCTTGGTCGCACGGGGCGGCCAATGCGGCGCCGGATGAGGGATCATGAACAAACTCACCATCGCAGCGGCCCTTGCGACCGCCACCATGTTTGCCGCCAGCCCGGCCCAGGCCGCTGAAGCCGGCACCATTCAGGTCAAGCTGCTCGCCACCGGCGTGCTGCCCGACGGCAAGATCGACAAGATCAACTCGGCCGCAACGCCGGTTGCCACTGCTCTGGGCGCCACCCCCGGCACCACGGCGAACGACAATGTCGTGCCGACCCTGGCGATCGACTACTACGCCACGCCGAACATCTCGATCGAAACGATTTGCTGCCTGACCCAGCATCACGTGACCGGGACCGGTTCGATTGCGGGTGCCGACATTGCCCAGCATGTGCTGATCCTTCCCGCTACGGTGACGCTCAAGTATCACCTCGATGCCGGCCCGATCAAGCCGTACGTTGGCGTTGGCCCGAGCGTGTTCTTCTACATCGACGAACGCCCGGGCGCCGTTCCCGCTTCGCTCGGCGCCACCAAGCTCAAGATGGACGACAAGTTCGGCGTTGCCCTGCAGGCCGGCTTCGACATGCCCGTCAACGAAAAGATGGGCATTTCGCTCGACGCGAAAAAGTACTTCATGAAGACCACGACGCACTTCTACGATGCGGCTGGCACCGAAGTCCTGTCGACCGACCACAAGCTTGACCCGTGGGTCGTCTCGGGCGGCGTCTACTTCAACTTCTGATAACGCTTCGTGATCCGGGATTACGTATCGCAGGTAATCCCGGTCACAGCGCAGCGGCCCGGTTCGATGAACCGGGCCGTTTGCGTTGCGAAACCTGAAAATGCCGCAGCGGTTCAGCCTGCCTCGGCGGCCAGGCCTTCGCGATCGGTGATCACCACTTCGCGGCGCGAAGGCAGATCGATCAGCCCATCGGCCTTGAGCCGGGTGAACTGGCGGCTGACCGTTTCAATGGTCAATCCCAGCACGTCGGCCACCTGCTGGCGCGAAAACGGCAGTGAAAACCGGCGCAGCGGCAAGTCGGGCGCATCGATGCAGCCCGGCTGGACCAGCCGCTCGGACATTTCGAGCAGGAAGCTGGCAACCTTTTCGCTCGCCGACTTGCGCCCCAACAGCAGCATCCAGCGGCGGGTCCGGTCAAGTTCGGCCAGGGTGCGCTGGAGCAGCTTGTGTTCAAGGCTGGGGTGTTCGCGCGCAAAGGCATCGAAGTCCTTGCGGCTGAACACGCAGACCTTGGCCTCGGTCAGCGCGGTCACCCCGTGCCCCGAAGTTGCCCCGAACGGACGGCCGATGAAATCCGAAGGATAGACCACGCCCACGATCTGTTCGCGGCCGTCCTCGGTCCCGGTGGAAAGTTTGAGCACCCCGTCGATGACATTGGCGACAAGGACAGAATCCTCGCCCTCCCACATCAACGAATCGCCGGGGGCCAGGATGCGCCTGCGGCCGATGTTGTTCAGCGCCTTGAGCTCTTCGCCATCAAGCGAGGAACAGATAGCGCGATTGCGCACGACGCAGGTATCGCAGGCGGTCATGATGGCAAGCCTATGCAGCGCAGAGTCCTTTCGTGCAAGCTAGATGATTTGCGCCACGTCCGCCAAAGCCGCGCGCAGGCGGTCGATCGCCTGAGCCTTGAGCTGGTGGACGCGGGGAACGGAAACCTGAATGGTTTCCGCTATTTCCGAGAGGTTCAGCTCTTCCACGAAGTAGAGCTGGACAATCAATTGTAGGCGTTCGGGCAAGGCCGCGATTGCACTTGCGACGCTTTCGCGCATTTCCTGGTCCTCCAGCAGCGCGAGGCTGTTGGGCCGATCATCGGCAAAGGCGGGATCGCTGTCCGTATAGGCCTCGTCGATCGACTCGAAGCGCAGCGGTTCGCTGGCCGACCGCAACGCCGCCAGTTCGTGGGCATCGATCCCAAGCGCGCGGGCCAGTTCGTCGGCGCTCGGCTCGCGGCCCAGCGACAGGCGCAGCGCGGCCTCCTTGTCGCGCAGCTGACGCCGCCGCTCGGTCGCCCCACGCGATAGCGGAATATGCCGGCGGATCAGGTCGACCATCGCCCCGCGCACGCGCAGCTTGGCATAGGCGGCAAGCCATGCCACAACCCTGCCCGATAACAGGGGAGGGATCGATGGCCGAGGGCCGCTATACGCTGTGGGGCACGCCCCATTCACTCTACACCGGCAAGGCGCGCAGCTATCTGATCAAGAAGCAGGTGCCGTTTGACGAAGTGATGGCCTGCGATGCCCATTTCATGGGTGAAGTGGTACCGCAGGTCGGGCACATGGTGATCCCGGTGGTGCGCACCCCCGATGGAGCGATCCTGCAGGACACGACCGCGATCATCGATCACTGCGAAGCGCATGAGGGCGGCCCCGAACTGCACCCGCCGGGCGGCGTGCAACAGGTGGTCGCGCATTTCCTCGATGCGTTTGGGTCAAACTACCTGCTGCCACTGGCGATGCATTACCGCTGGTCCTACCGCGAGGAACAGGCGCTGTTCCTCCGGGCCGAATTCGCCCGCGCGATCCCCAATGCCATTCCCTATGAAAACCGGCTGGCAACCGCCGAGATGCTTATGGCCCGCTTCGCCGGGTTCCTGCCCAATCTGGGGGTCACGCCAGCGGTAATCCCGGCGATGGAGGCGGCCTACAAGGAGCTGCTGGCCGCCCTTGAAGCGCATTTTCGCGTCCATCCCTACCTGCTGGGCGGGCGCCCCAGCCTGGCCGATTTCGGGATGATGGCGCCGCTTTATGCCCATCTCGCCCGCGATCCGGTCCCCGCGTTCCTGATGCGCACCACCGCCCCGGCGGTCGCACGCTGGACCGAGCGAATGAACGTTACCGCGATCCCCGACACCGACTACCCCGATCCGGGGGGCGCATGGGACGCTGACGATGCCATTCCCGAAACGCTGGAAGCGGTTCTGGCCGCGGCCTTCGCGCAGTGGGGCCCCGGCCTTACCGCCGATGCCGCACAGTTCGAGGCATGGCTTGGCGCGCTGGATGATCCGGCCCCCGGCACGCTGGTTTCGCATGATGGGGCGCGGCAGGTCCATCCGCATGTCGGGCGGGTCAGCTATGCTTGGCGCGGGATCACGATGGAGCGCGCCAGCCAGCCGCACTCGCTCTGGCACCTCGCCCGCGCCCAGGCCACGATGGCCGGGCTTGATGGCGATGCCGCCTCCCGGCTTGCCGCACTGCTGGAGCGCACCGGCGGCGCGGATGTGCTGGCATTCACCACCTCGCGGGCCATCACCCGCAAGGACAACGTACTGGTCCTGGCCTGAGCCGCCTAGTGCGTCAGCGTGTCCGGGTGGAGCCGCTGGCGCAGTTCATCAAGGTGCAGCGTGTGCGCGGCCGTGACCAGGCAATCGGCTTCGAGCAGGCGGCTGGTCGCGGCGCAGATCGCCGGCGCGCTGGGCAGCGATGATCCCGCCGCCGTGCGCCCCCTGCGCCGCGATGGGAAGCTCGCCGAACTGGCCCCGTTCCCGCCCGAAACCGCGCTCGCGATGATGAAGCTCGACATCATGGAAGGGATACGTGCGCCCTGGCGGGTAACGCTGGCCCTGCCGCTAGCCGCGCTCACCGTGCTGCTCGGCCATGACGGCCGCCCGCCGGCGGTCCGCAGCGAAAGCCCACGCCCCAACGATCCCGCCGCCGCGCCCTTCGCCGATCTGCCGCTGCCGCTGACCGCGGTGCTGGTCGACATGGACGTGCCGCTGGCAGCGATTTCCAAACTCGAACCTGGCGCGGTGCTGCCGGTTGCCGTGGCCCGCGCCGTGCCGCTGTGCATTGGCGGCACCCTGATCGCGCGCGGCACCGTTGGTGCGCAGGATGATCGCGTCGCCGTGAAACTCACCCAGATTGCCTGAAGAAAGCCCCTGAAATGACCATGCAAACCCACAGCCTCGATTTCCTGAAAGAGGTCGACGTGCGCCTATCGGTCGAACTTGGCCGCACCGACATGAAGCTCAAGGACGTGCTCGCGCTTGGCGAGGAAAGCGTCGTCATGCTCGATCGGCTGACCGACGAGCTGCTCGACGTGATGGTCAACTGCAAGCTGATCGCGCGCGGCGAGATCGTCGCCGAAAGCAACCGCTTTGGCCTGCGCATCGTCGAAATGGCGGGCGGGAGCGCGGCCTGATGCTCTGGTACATCCTCAAGCTGCTGGTCCTGCTGCCGCTGATCGGCGCGCTGGCCTGGGGCAGCCTCAAGCTGGCGCAGAAGATGCAAGCGCGGATGAGCAAGCAGAAGACCACGCTGGCCACCGAGAAGTCCGATCTGGCCGACAGGCAGGAAAAGCTGCGCCAGCAGCTCTCCACCCGCTTCGCCGGGGTCGACACCCGGGTCAGTGCATCCAAATCCACCCTGCCCTTCCTTCAGTCGCAGATCGCTGCCTGGAATTCGAGTAAGAACTGATGCACCCTCTGCGTTCCCCCCAGGAAGCCTATCGCCGCGTCGATTTCTATGCCCGGGTCGCCGGCGCCGATGCTCGCCAGCTGGTTGCGCTGTGCTACGAACAGCTGACCGGCGCGCTGGGCAGCGCGCTCTATGCGGCGCAGTGCGGCGACAACCATCTCAAGAGCCAGTCGCTGGCCCGCGCGCTTTCGGCACTGACCGCGCTGACCATGGGGGTCGACGCCGGACAGGCCATCGCCCCGGCGCTGCACCAGCTCTACGAATCGGCGCGCCGGGCCGTGCTCGACAGCGTGCTGGATTTCGATTCGGGCAAAATCGGGACAATCCGCAACGACTTCATCGAAATCGGACGCGCGATATTTAATTGATCAGTGAAGGCGAAGAAAAAGCATCGCCAGACGGGGCGAGAGTCCACGTTTGAAAATACTTCAAAATGGATCAATTGCTTAGACTATTGGATTAGGGGCTTACCCTTATGCCTGTAAGTGACGAATTTTACTGAACTTATATCAGGTTTGGGGAGAATGGTCCGATAATGGATGTAACTCAGGCTTATTCCCTATGCAAAAGCCAGTAAGGTTAACCCCATGAGTAATCACGCTAACCTTATTCTCGTCGACAGCGACTTCCGGCGCCGGGCCGCGATCTCGCACCTGTTGTCCGACACCGGCATCCACGTCGAACCGTTCGAGGATCTCGACGAGCTGGTCACGCGCTGGCCGCGCGAAGGCGTCATCTTCGTTTACGACGATGGCCAGATCGTGCGCCGGATGATCGAACGGATGACCGATGCCGGAAACTGGCTGCCGGTCGTCGCTTTCGCGGAAAGCCCGTCGACCACCCAGGTGGTCCAAGCTGTGCTTGCTGGCGCAATCGATTATCTAGACTGGCAGTTTGGCGAAGCCGAAGTGAAGCAGGCGCTCGTCGTGGCCGAAGAAAGCCACGGCACCACCGGCTCGGCCCGGCTGCGCGAAGCCATGGCCCGCAGCCGTGTGCAGAAGCTCACCAAGCGCGAACGCGAAGTGCTGACCGGCGTGGCCGATGGCCTCTCTAACCGGATGATCGGCGAACGCCTGGCGATCAGCCCGCGCACGGTCGAAATTCACCGTGCGAACATGCTCAACAAGATGGGCGCCAACCACACCTCCGAAGCGATCCGCATCGCGATCGAGGCTTCGCTGGTCAACTGATCAGGGCCAAGCCGCTGCCCCCGGCGGGCGGCGGCCAGCCACGGCGCGCGCTGGCACCATGCGGCCGGCGCAGCGCCTTAAAATCTGTATTTAATTCAGGCGGAGCGAGGGGCTGGAAAAGCCCATCATGTGTTCCCGCCCCAGATCCAGCGCCGGGCCGGCCAATGCCGCTGCCAGGGCGCCCACCAGGGCCAGGGCGGCCGTTTCGCCCGTTGCGCTGGCTTCTTCGCAGATCCCCTCGAAGGCAACCGTCGCCATGTGCGTGCTGGCCGGGCCATGCGAGAGGATGTAGCTGCCCCGCCCTTCAACCAGCGACAGCGCCGCCGACAGATCAGCGCCAACCGCGATCTGCGCCTCGACCCGATCAAGGCTGGGCAGGTCAACCAGATGGCCGCGCCAGCTCTTGGGTGCGGCGATCAGCAGGGCGTGGGTGGCACGAACCAGCACGCTGGTCTGCGCTGGCGATGCGGCCGCACAGGCCAGGACCAGATCGGCCAGGCAAGCCTGCCAGTTGCGTTCGGATTCATGCTCAAACTGCGTCATGGGTTCTGCACTCCCTATAACGGGGATCTCCCTTTTGCCCGGCCGCAAGTCAACGCACCTGCGAATCAGGATGGCCCAATACGGCACAGCACCTGCCGCCCGCATGAACGCGAGGGGCAAAGCTTTCATCTTTCCGGAGATGTTGGAAGCAGAATTATCTTTAGGTCGGCCCACACACCCTTGCGGCTGCTTATCCCGCAAAAGAAAAGGGGCCCCGGGTGCCTTTGCACCCGGGGCCCCAATAAGCATCCCCTCCCAGGTTTGCTTGTAAGTCCTGCTTAGAACTTGACGCCGGCGGTGAAGCCGTAGCGGCGCGGTTCAAGCGTGAACAGGTTGGTGTAGTTACCCGAGGACTGGTCGGTCACGTAGAGACCGGTGATCGAGTC
>JAYSCF010000103.1:0-7052 GCA_041915005.1 Novosphingobium sp. | reverse complement strand
CTTTCGGGTCTGGGGTGGTACGAATTCGGTTCGGCGGCGCGACTGCGCCTATTTTCCAAGCTTGTCGAGCGCCTTCTGCATCTCGGCCATCTGGGCGCGCAGCGCGGACAATTCATCGTCCGGCGCCTTGCTGGCACCCTCGCTCGGCGCGGCGGCGGGAGCGGCGGGCTTTTCATCGGCCAGGCCCGGCATGAAGGCAGCGGCAGCAGCCTTGAACATCGCCAGGTTCTGCTGCGCCAGCTTGGCCAGCGGGTTGTTGCCCATGCTGTCCTCGAAGGCTTCGCGCAGCTTGGACTGGTTGACCCGGAAATTGTCCATCGAGGCTTCGAGGTAATGCGGGACCAGAGCCTGCATCGAATTGCCATACATCGCGATCAGCTGGCGCAGGAAGTTCACCGGCAGCATCTGTTCGCCGCTGGCGCTTTCCTCTTCCATGATGATCTGGGTCAGGATCGAGTGCGTGATGTCGGCGCCGGTCTTGGCGTCGAGCACTTTGAACTCCACCCCTTCGCGGGTCATCTTGGCAAGATGATCGAGCGTGATGTAGCTCGATGACTGGGTGTTGTAGAGACGCCGGTTGGCGTACTTCTTGATGATGACAGTCGCGTCCTTGGCATCGGCCATGGTTGTTCCCCCTCCGGGACAATTGCCCTCGAAGGATGATGTTAGCACTCGCAGCAACGGCAATGCAACATATCCATGCTGCGCGGCAAACGCAGCGTCACCGCGCGAAGCGGCGGCCCAGCAAGGTCAGCAGTTCGTATTGCGAAAGACCGCTGGTTTCCGCGGCGCGCGGCAGGGCATAGTCAAGCCCGAGCCAGTCTCCCTCGCCCACCTCTGGCGCATGGGACAGATCGACAACGCTCATGTCCATCGACACCCGGCCCAGCAGCGGCAGGCGCGCCTCGCCCGCCAGCATCACCGCCTTGCCCGACCAGCAGCGCAGCAACCCGTCGGCATAGCCCAGGCTGACCACCCCGACCCGCATCGGCGCGGGCGTGGTAAAGGTATGATTGTAGCCGATCCCCTCGCCCGCGGCGACTTCGCGGACCTGCATCACCACGGCCTCTGGCCGCACAACCTGCGCAATAACGCCATCCAGCGCAGCGCAGGGCACCCCGCCATAAAGCGCCAGCCCCGGCCGGGTAAGATCACCGTGGAAGGCCGCGCCCAGCGTGATCCCCGCGCTGTTCGCAAGGCTGGCCCGGCGGTGGGGCAAGCTGCGCCGCGCCTCTTCCCAGCGGGTGCATTGCAGCGCATTGAGCGGCGTGTCTTCCTCGGCCGCCACAAGGTGCGAAAGCAGCACGTCGACATCCAGCCCGGTAAGAACCGGATCGCCCAGCTCTGCCAGGGTAAGCCCAAGCCGGTTGATCCCGCTGTCGAACATCACATCGCAGCGCCCGCCGCCCACCTCGGTCCACAGCCGCGCCTGGCGCAGCGAATTGATCACCGGGCGCACGCCCAGCGCGCGCGCCAGCGCCGCATCGGCGCCATCATGCAGGCCGTGCAGAACCGCAATCCGCGCCGGATCGACCGCTGCGGCCAGCTCCGCCGCCTCGGCCATGTGGGCCACGAAAAAGTCGCGGCACCCGGCATCGCGCAGCACCGGCACGCAGCGTTCCACGCCCAGGCCATAGGCATTGGCCTTGACCGCAGCGCCCGCCGCGGCCGCGCCTGACAGCCGGTCAAGCGCACGCCAGTTGGCGGCCAGCGCGCTGGTATCGATCGCCAGGCGCAGCGCGGGATGCGGAAGATCAGCCGGCATTATCGTCAAAATCACGCGCCGGGCCGCCCTTCAGGCCCCACAGCCCGACCACGAAGGCCACCAGCACCACCACCCACGTATACCACAGCCCGGCATAGGGATCGCCGGTGCGGGCAACGATGTAGCTTGAAATGAGCGGCAGGAAGCCGCCGAAGTAGCCCGTGCCGATGTGATAGGGGATCGACATCGAGGAATAGCGGATCCGCGCCGGGAACATTTCCGCAAGCAGCGCCGCAACGGGACCATAGGTTGCCCCCGACAGCGCCATCAACACCAGCAGCGCGGCCAGGATCGCCACGGTATCGCCAGCCGAGGGCCGGACCTTGGCCAGATCATAGCCCGCATCGACCAGCCAGGTCGCGAGTTGCTTGGCGCGGGCGGCCTTGTCGGCCCAGGGATAGGTATCGAGCGGCAGCGCAGTGCCGCCGATCCGCGCGGCAAGCACGGGCGCGGCGGTCAGCTTGTAGCTGATCCCCGCCCCGGTCAGGTCGGCCAGCAGCTTGCCGCAGTCGGTCTTCTGCTCGGGATCGAACGGGTTGTAGGCGCAGTCAGGCCCGGCCACTTCAACCGGCGCGCGGCGCGCTGCCTCGGCAAGCCCCGGATTGGCGTGGGCGCCCAGCACCCAGAAGGTCGGGATCAGCAGCAACAGGGTCAGCGCATAGCCGATGACGATCGGCTTCTTGCGTCCGATCCGATCGGACAGGTGCCCGAAGATGAGATAGAAAACCATGCCCACGGCCGCGCCGGCGCCCACGATCAGATCGGCCGTGGTTTCTTCCACCCGCATTGCGGACAACAGGAAACTGCGCGCCGAGAAGGTCGCGGTATACCAGATCACGGTCAGCCCAGCGGCAATCCCGAACAGGGCGATGAAAATCCGCCGCGGATTGCCGGGATAGGTAAAGCTTTCGACAAAGGGATTGCCGGCCAGTTCGCCCTCTTCCTGCATCGCGCGGAACACCGGGCTTTCGGACAGCTTCATACGCATCCACAGCGACACGGCCAGCAGCAACAGGCTGACCAGGAACGGCACGCGCCAGCCCCAGGCAGCCCAGGTGCCCGCGCTCATCGCGCCCTTGCACAGCAGCACCACGATCAGGCTGAGCACGAAGCCGCCGACCACGCTGGCCTGGATGAAACTGGTAAAGAACCCGCGCCGTTCGGGCGGTGAATGTTCGGCAACATAAATCGCCGCGCCGCCGTATTCCCCGCCCAGCGCCAGCCCTTGCAGGATGCGCAGCAACAGCACCAGCAGCGGGGCGGCCATGCCGATGGTTCCGGCCGAAGGGATCAACCCCACCCCGGCCGTGGCCACGCCCATCAGTGTCACGGTGACCAGGAAGGTATATTTGCGCCCGAGCCGGTCGCCCAGAAACCCGAACAGCACCGCGCCCAGCGGGCGGAACCCGAACCCGACCGCAAAGCCTGCCCAGACAAGCAGCAGCTGCAATGTTTCGCTGCCGCTGGGGAAGAAGGTCTTGCCGATGATCGCGGCCAGCGTGCCGTAGATGAAGAAATCATACCATTCGAACACCGTGCCCGCAGACGACGCTGCGATCACAAGCCGGATGTCGGCGGTGCTGGGTTGCACGCCGGGGTGCCGGGCCGGTTCGCTCATCTGGTATTCTCCCCCTTGGTCGGTGGTGCGGCTCTAGTGGGGTGGATTTGAAATTCGCCTGCCTTTGCAGCAAGCGCCGGAGCGAATTTCAAATCCATAAACCCCACTAGAATTTTATAGTTGCTAGTGACCCTTTTGAATCTGAAGTCCGCTCCAACCCATCGTCAAAGTGAGGCGGACTTCAGATTCGGGTCACTAGCGCCCTGTGGCGGCGGTGCAAAGCGCATCAAGCGCAGCCTTCCACGGAAGCAGCATCGCCGCGTGCCGCCCGGGAAAGTCCCGCGCGGCGGCAATTGCCGTGATCCCCGGCCAGTCGGGGCGCGGCCCGCCCGCCAGCCAGCCTTCCAGCGCCGCCAGCGTTGCGGCCAGTTCTTGTCTGCTGCGCCCCACGGCATGCCCGGCAAAAATCGCCGCTGCCGCTTGCCCAATGGCACAGGAATGCGCCTTGATTCCAAGTCGGGCGATCCGTTCGCCAGCGTCAAGTTCAAGCCCCAGCTCCAGCGCGCTGCCACAGGCCGGCGAACGCGCACGGCCACGCAGCGGCAGGCTTTCATCCAACGGAAAAGCCGCAAGCCCGGTGGCCAGCCCCAACACCTCTGGCGTGTAGAGCGCCCCGGCGCTGGCCATCACTTGTTCCGATCTGGCTTGTCGGGAGCGGCCTTGTCAGCGCCCAGGCGCTCAGCCTCGGCAGCAGCGGCTTCCTGACGGCGCTCGGCAATCATGGTGACCAGCTTTTCGCTGGCGGCGTTGATGAAGGGATAGGTGCGCGACTGGGTGATCCAGTCGGGCCGCCCGCCCGCGCCCCACACCGTGTCATAGCCCAGCACCAGCAACGAAAAGCCCATCACCGCGATGACCATGCCCTTGACCGCGCCAAAGCCGAAACCGATCACCCGATCGATCGGGCCGAGCACAGAATTGCGGCTGGCTTCGCCCATGCGGTTGGCCAGCAGCTTGAACACCGCGAACGGCACCAGCAGCAGAACGGCAAAGGCCAGCACTGCCGCGCCCGACCCCGTGCCCACCGTCGGCTCCAGCGCCGCGGCCAGCGGGGTGTGAAGATTGTGGATCGCGACCAGCGAAACCGCCCATGCCGCCAGCGCCAGCACTTCCTGAACGAAGCCGCGCATGAACCCAGTGATCGCGCCAAGACCCACCAGGATCAGGATGGCAATGTCAAAACCCGTCATGGCCGCGAAACTAGGCTGCGCCCAATATCCGGTCAACGAGATTTGGCAGCAGATTGAGCGCGGTGAAACGCGCGCCTTCACTGCCGCCGGCCTTGTCGGAAGGACCGAACGCGCTGGCAAAGCCCAGCTTGGCCGCTTCGCGCAGGCGGATCGCGGAATGGGCAACCGGGCGGATCTCCCCCGCCAGCGAGACTTCGCCGAACCACACCGCATCCCCCGGCAGCGGCTTGTCCGCCAGTGCAGAGACCAGCGCAGCGGCGACCGCCAGATCAGCTGCCGGATCGGCCAGGCGATAGCCGCCCGCCACGTTGAGATAGACTTCTGCTGACGAGAAATTGAGCCCGCACCGCGCCTCAAGCACGGCAAGCAGCATGGCCAGCCGGCCGCTGTCCCAGCCCACCACCGCGCGGCGCGGCGTGGCCCCGCTCTGCAACCGCACGATCAGCGCCTGAACCTCGATCAACACGGGCCGCGTGCCTTCTATCGCGGGGAACACCGCAGACCCCGCAATCGGCGCCTCGCGGCCCGAAAGGAACAGCAGCGAAGGATTGCCGACCTCGGCCAGCCCCTGCCCTTCCATCGCGAAGACCCCGATCTCGTCCACCGGGCCGAAGCGGTTCTTGATGGAGCGCAGGATGCGGTACTGGTGGCTGCGCTCCCCTTCAAAGCTCATCACCACGTCAACCATGTGTTCCAGCACGCGCGGGCCGGCGATCGAACCGTCCTTGGTCACATGCCCGACCAAGACCAACGCCACGCTGTTCTCCTTGGCATAGCGGATCAACTCGAAGGCCGAGGCGCGGACCTGGCTGACCGTGCCGGGTGCGCCCTCGATCTGGTCGGAATGCATGGTCTGGATCGAATCGATCACCAGCAGCGCGGGCGGCTCCATCTGTCCCAAGGTGGTCAGGATATCGCGCACCGACGTGGCCGAGGCGAGCGCGATCGGCGCGCGGGCCAGGCCCAACCGCTCGGCCCGCAGCCGCACTTGCCCGGCGGCTTCTTCGCCGCTGATGTAGACTGCGCTGCCGCCCGAAAGCGCAACCTTGGCCGCGGCCTGAAGCAGCAGGGTCGACTTGCCAATGCCTGGATCGCCACCCATCAGGATCGCGCTGCCGGGCACCAGCCCGCCGCCCAGCGCACGGTCGAATTCGGCGAGGCCGGTGGTCCGCCGTTCCAGCTTTTCGCCCGGCGCATCGAGCGGTTCGAACAGGATCGGCCGGCCGCCGGAGGACAGGTCATGCTTCTGCGAAAAGACCGTTGCGGGAGCTTCCTCGGCAAGCGTGTTCCATTCGCCGCAATCGGCGCACTGGCCCTGCCAGCGGGTGGTGACAGAGCCGCAGGCGGCACAGACATAGCGGCGTTTGGGTTTGGCCATGCTCCGGCGATAATAAGAACGAAGAGGGAACGCAAGCGTGCATGGGGTTTTTCCCGGATCATCGTGCTTGGCTTGGTTCACCAAAATCTGCCACAGTCATGGCACGATGCGGCACAAGGAACTCAGGATCGCGCTGGTCTGCTACGGCGGGGTCAGCCTCGCCGTCTACATGCACGGCGTGACCAAGGAGCTGTGGAAGCTGGCCCGCGCCAGCCGCGCCCATCACGGCGGCATCATTCCGACCGGCGGCAGCGAGGCCGTCTATCTCAAATTGCTGCAACGCCTGGCCGCGCACCACGCCATGCGGCTGTGGGTGCTTCCCGACATCGTTGCCGGGGCCTCGGCCGGCGGGATCAATGGCGTGTTCCTCGCCCAGGCGGTCCATTCGGGGCAAAGCCTCGAACCGCTGACCGAACTGTGGCTCGAATGCGCCGATGTCGACGTGTTGCTCGATCCCGATGCGCGGCCGTGGTCGCGCTTTGCCAAATTCTGGGCCATGCCGCTGGTCTATTGGGTGCTCAAGCGCCCGGGCAACGTGGTTTCGGCCAGCGTCGCCCCCGAAACCCGCAGCGAAGTGCGCTCCAAGCTTTCACGCCTGATCCGCTCGCGCTGGTTCGAGGCGCCCTTTGGCGGGCTGGGCTTTTCGCGGCTGCTGGCGCGCGCGCTTGATGCGATGAAGCGCGGGCAATGCGAAGCCCCGCTGCTTCCGCCCGGCCATCCGCTCGACCTGTTCGTCACCGCGACCGATTTCAAGGGGCATAGCGAAGTGCTGCGCCTCCACAGCCCGCCCCGGATTGACGAGAGCGAACACCGCCTGTCGATCGGATTTCGCGGCGCTGCGCCCGACGATGGCGGACACGCGCTGGCCCCCACGCTGGAACTGGTTTTCGCCGCCCGGGCCACGGCAAGCTTTCCGGGCGCTTTCCCGGCGCTGACACTCGCGGAGATCGACCGGCTCGCCGCCGAGCGAGGCGATGGCTGGCACAGCCGCGGCGCCTTTGCCACGCGGGTCATGCCAGAACATGCCCAGCGCGATGATCTGGCCAATGTCGCGCTGATCGACGGATCGGTGCTGGTCAACGCCCCCTTCGCCGAAGCCAT
>JAYSCF010000102.1:0-7061 GCA_041915005.1 Novosphingobium sp. | reverse complement strand
CTTGCCGCCAGCGGGGCCGCCCTTCCATTCCATCACCAGCAACTGGGGTTCACGAACCGAGCCCTGAGCCACGCCCAGCAGCGCGCCCATGCCCAGCGCCGCCATGTCATCACGGCCCAGCACGCGCAGTTCGATGCCGGTCCCGGTCAAGCGTTCGCGCGCCCGGGCAACGAAGCTGGCGGGATAGATCACGTTGGCAGGCTCGGTCACCAGTTCACGGGTGAACTCGACCCCTGCGGCCAATGCGGCTTCGACCTGCCAGGCCGCTTCAGCGCCGGCAGGTGCGCCAACCACGCGCAGCGCGGCAAGCGAAACCTTGTGATCGTCGGCCAGCTTGGTGCGGTAGGCATCGTGGCGCCAGCCGCGCAGCCGCGCGCCCAGCAGCACGGCGGCCACTTCGCCCGCCGACAGCGCCGTACCGGTAAAGTCGATCGTCAGCGCCGTCTCACCCGAGGCAAGATACTTCGCCGTCAGCGCCGCGCCGGCGCGTTCGAGCGAAGCGGTGCGATCGCTCGCCCCGGCCGCGCCAGCACCGGCCAGCGCGGCGCGCACAACCGCGCCATCGCGGCTGACAAAGCCTTCGAACAGTTGCCCGGCCTTGCCGGTAAAACGGCTGGCGCGCGCGCCTTCGACCAGCACGGCTTCGAGCGTGGCGGGCAAGGCATCCTGATCGACCACGCGGGCCACGGGGCTGACGGTGGCCGCAATCGGCCCGGCAACGAATTCGATCTGCATTTTGGCTCCAGACAAAAACTTGAAGGCGCTGCGGCAAAGAGTGCGCGCAGGCTGTTAGCGTGGATTGCAGTTAGGCGCGGGCGGTGCGATAGGCAAGCCATGCTCCCTTCCCCGCAGCCCTGGCTGCCGCACAATCTGGCCCTGCGCATCGGCGCCGCGACCCTGGCCTTCGCCGCGTTCGAATCGCCCACCATCGCCCTTGCGCAGGATGCCGTTCCCACGCCGGTTTCCGCTGCGGCGCCTGCCGTGGCCCCGGCCAGCGACATCGCCTTCGAGGCCGATGGCGCCAGCTATGACAATGACAAGGATCTCGTCACGGTCTTTGGCAATGTGGTGATGCGCCGGGGCGAACAGTCGGTTCGCGCCGATCAGGTCACCTGGGATCGCAAGAGCGGGCAGATCGTCGCCAGCGGCAACATCCGCTTCGTCGATGCCGACGGCAACCAGCTGTTCACCGACCGGATCGAATTGACCGACGAGTTCAAGACCGGGGCGATGGACAACATGCTGCTGGCGCTGCGCGAAGGCGGGCGGCTGGCCGCGGCCAAGGGCGAACGCGACGGCAACGATGATATCGTGCTGCACAGCGCAGCCTATACCGCCTGCGCGGTGGAGGATAATTCCGGCTGCCCGCGCAAGCCAAGCTGGCGGGTAACCGCGCGGCGCGTGGTCTATGATCCGGATGAACGCCGCGTGCGCTTCTACGGCGCCAGCCTTGAACTGTTCGGCGCCCGGTTGCTGCCGCTGCCCGGCCTCGTCCTGACCACCGATGGCCGCCCGATCTCGGGCCTGCTGATCCCCGATGTGCGGCTTTCGGCGTCGAACGGGGTCGAATTTTCGCAGACCTGGTATCAGCGGCTTTCCGCCAGCCAGGACCTCGCGCTGACGGGCTATGTCTATACCGGCGCCCTGCCGATGGTGCAGGCGCAATATCGCTCGCTCGACAGCCAGGGCGCCTATCAGGTGACCGGCTATGTCACGCGCTCCTCGCGCATTCCGATCGGCGCCACCGCCCTGTCGAGCCAGAAGGATTTCCGCGGCTATATCTACACCAACGGGCGGTTCCAGTTCGATCCCAACTGGAGCGTGACCTTCTCGGGCCGGCTCGCCTCTGACCGCACCTTCCTGCGCCGCTATGACATCAGCCGCGATGATCGCCTGCGCTCGACCGTCGATCTCGAACGCGTCGGCGCCAACAGCTATTTCTCGCTCCAGGGCTGGGCCACGCAGACCCTGCGGGTGGGCGACCAGCAAGGGCTGGTCCCGGTGGCCCTGCCCCTGATCGACTATCGCTTGCGGCTGGCCGATCCGGTGATGGGCGGCAAGATCGAACTGCAGGCCAATAGCCTGGCCGTGACCCGCACCAGCGGTCAGGACACGCAGCGCGCCTTCGTTTCGGGGCGCTGGGATCTGCGCCGATTGACCCCGCTGGGCCAGGAAGTGACGTTCACCGCGCTGGCCCGCGGCGATGTCTATCACTCGGGCGAAAATGCGCTCACCGCGACCGCGCTCTATCGCGGCAACCCGGGCTGGGAATCGCGGGCCTTTGCCACTGCCGCGGCAGACGTGAAGTGGCCCCTGGTCGGCACGTTCCTGGGCGGATCGCAAGTCTTCACCCCGCGCGTCCAGGTGGTTGCCAGCCCGACGATCAAGAACCTGGCCGTACCCAACGAGGACGCACGTTCGATCGATCTTGAGGATTCCAACCTGTTCGCGCTCAACCGTTTTCCCGGCTATGACCGGATCGAAGACGGGGTGCGCTTCACCTATGGCTTCGACTGGCAATGGGAACGCCCCAACTGGCGCGTCACCAGCACGATCGGGCAATCCTATCGCCTGACCAGCCGCCCCACCCTGCTGCCCGACGGGACCGGCCTGTCGAGCCGCACCTCGGACATCGTCGGACGCACCGAAGTGCGGTTCAAGGATGTGGTCAAGGTGACCCACCGCTTCCGGCTCGACAAGGACACCTTCGCGGTCCGCCGCAACGAATTCGACGCGGCCGTCGGCACCGAACGCACCTATTTCGAACTCGGCTACCTGCGGCTCAACCGCAATATCGGCGCAGGGATCGAAGACCTGCGGGACCGCGAGGAACTGCGCGCCTCTGCCCGGGTCGGCTTTGCCCGCTACTGGTCGGTGTTCGGATCGGGCGTGATCGACCTTACCAGCACCAGCGAAGACCCCACCCTGGTCAGCGCCGATGGCTTCCAACCGCTGCGCACGCGGCTGGGGATCGCCTATCAGGATGATTGCCTGGAACTGGATTTCACCTGGCGGCGCGACTTCGTGGCCACGGGTGACGCCCAGCGCGGCAACACCTATCAGGTCCACTTCGCATTGCGGAATCTCGGCTTCCGGTAAAACCATGCGGCGGCGCATTGGCAGCATGGTCCAAACGCGCTATCCGCCTCAATGCTCAGCTTGGGTTCAGCCTTCGGGCAGCAAGAGCGGGGCCAAGTCGCGCGGGGCTTCCTGCCCGCCGTAATTGGGATTTGACAACCTGTGGCACGCATTTCGTCGCTTCGCTTTTCCTCTCGTGTTGCCCTCACCTCGATCACGGCCTCGATCGCGGCGCTGACGCTGGGCCTTGGCGGCATCGCCAGCGCGCAGGACAGCACCGGCAATCTTGACCTGCCTGAAAATCCGAAGATTTTCGGCAAGAACGATCCGAACCATCGCAGCGCGACGGTGATCATCAACGGCGAAATCATCACCGGCACCGATGTTGATCAGCGCGTCGCGCTGATCGTCTCGGCCAGTGGCGGCAAGATCGGCGAAGAAGAGCTGGGCCGCCTGCGCCTGCAGGTGCTGCGCAACCTGATGGACGAAACGCTCCAGATCCAGGAAGCCCACGTCCAGAAGATCGACGTTGACGATGCCGAAGTCGAAGGCACCTATGCCCGCATCGCCCAACAGAATTTCGGCCAGGATCCCAAGGCGCTCGACGCCCACCTGACCAAGATCGGTTCCTCTTCGGCTTCGCTCAAGCGCCAGATCCGCGGTGAACTGACCTGGCAGCGCCTGCTGCGCCGCAACGTCCAGCCCTTCGTCAACGTCTCGGACGAAGAAGTGCGCGATGTGCTGAAGCGGATGCAGGAGCAAAAGGGCACCGAGGAATATCGCGTTGGCGAAATCTTCCTTTCGGCCAACAGCGAAAACCACGACGCCGTGCAGCAAAACGCACAGAAGATCGTGCAGCAGCTTCAGCAGGGTGGCAGCTTCGTGGGCTATGCCCGCCAGTTCTCGGAAGCCTCGACCGCATCGGTCGGCGGCGATCTGGGCTGGGTCCGCCTGGGCCAGCTGCCGACCGAACTGTCGGGCGTGGTCCAGGGGCTCCAGACCGGTCAGCTGGCCGGCCCGGTCGAAGTGCGCGGCGGTTTCTCGATCGTCGCCCTGATCGACAAGCGCCAGGTGCTGACCGCCGACCCGCGTGATGCCCTGCTCAGCCTCAAGCAGGTTTCGATCGCGTTCCCCAAGGGCACGACCGAAGCCCAGGCCACGGCCCGCGCGCAGAAGTTTGCCGAAACCATGAAGGCAGCCCGCGGCTGTGCCTCGCTTGACGGGATCGCAACCGGGCTGGGCGCAGAAGTTGTCTCGAACGAACAGATCAAGGCCCGCGACCTGCCCGGCGCGCTCCAGAACATGGTGCTGTCGCTCTCGCTCGGCGAAACCACCGCACCGTTTGGCTCGATCGCCGATGGCGTGCGCGTGCTGATGTTGTGCGGGCGCGATGACCCCAAGGTTGAATCCGGCCCGGACTTCGACACGGTCCAGAGCCAGATGGAAGACGAACGCGTCAACAAGCGCGCGCAAAGCTATCTGCGCGACCTGCGCCGCGACGCGGTCATCGACTACGGCAGCTGATGCTGGAAGCCCCGCTCGCTGTATCGCTGGGCGATCCGGCGGGGGTCGGCCCTGAACTGATCGCGCAGTGCTGGGCGCTGCGCGAAGATCACGCACTGCCCCCGTTCTTCGTTGCCGGCGGCCCCGATCTGCTGGCCGAAGCCGCGCGCCGCCGGGGCTTTGCCTTGCCGGTCGTCCAGATCTTCCATCCGGCCGAGGCGCTGGACTGTTTTGCCCATGCCCTGCCGGTGCTGGCCGGGACCGATGGCGCCTATACCCCCGGCGCGCCCTCAATCGACGGCGCCGAACTGGCGCTGGCCTCGCTTGACGAGGCAACCCGCCTGACCTGCGCAGGCGAAGCTGCCGCCTTGGTGACCGGCCCGGTGGCCAAAAGCCGGCTGGCCGAAGTCGGCTTTGCCCACCCCGGCCAGACCGAATTCGTGGCGGCAGCCTGTGGGATCGCCGCGCAGGATGCCGTAATGATGCTGGCCGGCCCCAACCTGCGCACGGTTCCCTTGACGGTTCATATCGCGCTGGCCGATGTGCCCGCGGCCATCACCACCAACCTGATCCTGCGCCGCGCCCGGATTACCGCCGCCGCGCTGGAACGTGATTTCGGCCTCGCCCAACCGCGCCTCGCGATTGCCGCGCTCAACCCCCATGCTGGTGAGGATGGCCGCATGGGCGACGAGGAAGCCCGGATCATCGCCCCGGCTATCGCGCAGTTGCAGGCCGAAGGGATCGACGCCACTGGCCCCCATCCGGCCGATGCGCTGTTCGCGCCGCGCGCCCGCACCGGCTATGATGCGGCGCTGTGCATGTATCACGATCAGGCGCTGATCCCCTTGAAGGCGCTTGATTTCGATGAAGGCGTAAATGTCACGCTTGGCCTGCCGATCATCCGCACCTCGCCCGATCACGGCACCGCCTTTGCCATCGCCGGCCAGAACAAGGCCCATCCCGGCGCAATGCTGGCGGCGATCCGCATGGCGGGCGACTGTGCCCAGCGGCGGGCCGAAGGATGAGCGATCTGCCCCCCCTGCGCGAGGTGATCACCCGCCACGGCCTGTTCGCGACCAAGGCGCTGGGCCAGAACTTCCTGTTCGACGAACAGTTGCTCGACCGGATCGCCGCGATTCCGGGCAAGCTCAAGGGCGCGCAAGTGCTCGAAGTGGGCCCCGGTCCCGGCGGCCTGACCCGGGCGCTGCTGCGCGCCGGCGCGCAGGTGACCGCGATCGAAATGGACCGGCGCTGCCTGCCCGCGCTGGCCGAATTGAGCGAAGCCTTCCCCGGCCAGCTCACGGTAATCGAAGGCGATGCGACCAAAGTGGCCCACGGGATCGAAGGCCCGTTCCACGTCGTCGCCAATCTGCCCTACAATGTCGGCACGGCCCTGTTCACCGGCTGGCTTGGCGGTGAAAGCTGGCCGCCGCAGTGGGCTTCGCTGACGCTGATGTTCCAGCTCGAAGTCGCCAATCGCATCGTCGCTGATGCTGGTAGCGATGCCTATGGCCGGCTGGCGGTGCTGGCCCAGTGGCGCAGCACGGCGAAGCTGGCGATGAAAGTCCACCGCAGCGCCTTTACCCCGCCGCCCAAGGTGATGAGCGCGATCATTCACGTGAAGCCCGGCGACATGCCCGAAGGCGTTTCGGCCCGGATGCTCGAACGGGTCACCGAGGCTGCCTTTGGCCAGCGCCGCAAGATGCTGCGCCAGAGCCTCAAGGGCCTGCCGGGCGCGCTCGCCGCCTTGGAAACGCTTGGCATCGATCCGCAGCGCCGGGCAGAAACGCTCAGCGTCGCGGAATTCGTGGCCGTGGCCCGGGTGCTGTCAGCCTAACCGGCCTTTTTGAAGCGGCGCCAGTGATGCAGCAGCGGCTCGGTATAGCCGCTGGGCTGTTCCGCACCCTTGAACACTAGGTCGCAGGCCGCGCGAAAGGCCGGGGCATCTTCGTTGCCGGCAAGCGGCAGATAGCCCGGATCGCCCGCGTTCTGCGCATCAACCTTGGCTGCCATGCGGCGCAGGGAATCCATCACCTGGTCGCGCGTGCAGACCCCATGCAGCAGCCAGTTGGCCATGTGCTGGCTAGAAATGCGCAGCGTGGCGCGATCTTCCATCAGGCCGACATCGTTGATGTCGGGTACCTTGGAACAGCCCACCCCCGCATCGATCCAGCGCACGACATAGCCGAGCAGTCCTTGCGCATTGTTGTCGAGTTCCTCGCGCACTTCCTCTGCCGACCAGTTGGTGCCTTCGGCTAGCGGAACGGTCAGCAAGGCATCCAGCGGCGGCGTGGGCTTGCCCGCCAATTCGCGCTGGACGGCAAAGACATCGACCTGGTGATAGTGCGTGGCGTGCAGCGTGGCGGCCGTGGGTGACGGCACCCACGCGGTGTTCGCGCCCGAGCGCGGATGGCCGATCTTCTGCACCATCATGTCGCCCATCATGTCGGGCGCGGCCCACATCCCCTTGCCGATCTGCG
>JAYSCF010000101.1:3032-7095 GCA_041915005.1 Novosphingobium sp. | reverse complement strand
CGCAAGATTCGAGGAATTTTCCTCCGGCGCACCCAGCTCACCTTCGGCCACGCCGAAGAATCGGGCGAGCGTGCGCCGATCCGTTTCCTCCAGCTTTCGCGGGCTTCCCTTGCGCACAAACTGCTGCAAGTAAGTGGAATTTCTCCCAATCAGTTCCGACAGGCCAGACAGGCTTACGCCATGCTGGCTGGCCAATTGCAGCAACCGGGCGCGGGGATCGGGACTTTTCATGAATTCATCCTACGCGATGTATTTTTCCTAGACAAGTAGGATTTCGCGCTTGAAAACAACGCCATGCCAACAGCGATTCGTCGTGATGGACCAGATGGTTAGAGATGGAAGGACGGCACATGTTGCTGATGCGGATTGAGCGGTTTCTGCGTGAGACCGGCATGCCCTGGACCAAGTTCGGGCGACTGGCAGTCCACGATCCGCGCTTTGTCGAAGACCTGCGCAATGGCCGCACGCCCCGCACCGCGACCGAAACACGCGTAGAACATTTCATGAACATTTATCGGAAGGACGCCCGTGCACTTTGATCCCGCCACGCACCGCGCAATGCAGACCACGCTGGACCACCCCCGCCGCGCTGGCGCCGGGCCATGGCTGCACCTGCTTGCAACCCTGCTCGACCTGGCTGAGGGCAAGGCTGAATTGATCCGCCATGGCGAGCGCGCCTGGGCCAGCGCGACGTTTTCGGGATCGCGCCACACCGTGTTGCTGGCCTTTACCGGCGCGCAAGCGGTTGAAGCGGGCGAGGCGCTGATCGCGCTGCTGTCCGATCATGAATTTACCCTGCCGGTGGTCGCGGCAGAGCACACCGCCCTGCCCGAACCACACCTGTCGGTCGAAGTCGAACTGCTGGTCCTCGACGACGCCTAGTAGCCGAGCGCGTAATCGACCTGCGGAGATAGCGACTCGCCGCGTTCATACCGGGCAAGGTTATCGAGGAAACGCGCAGCCGAGCGCTCGAACATCCGGTCCTGCGCCCGGCCCGACAGGTGCATGGTCACCTGGGTGCCGGGCAGGCCCCACAGCGGATCCTCGGCCGGAAGCGGTTCGGGCGTGGTGACATCGAGCATGGCCCCGCCGATCCGCCGCTCGGCCAAGGCCGCGCCCAGAGCCGCCTGATCGACAGCCGAGCCGCGCCCAACGTTGACCAGCACCGCATCGCCTTTCATCGCCGCCAATTCAGCCGCCCCGATCGTGCCATCGGTTTGCGCCGTGGCAGGCAGCGACAGGATCACCCAGTCGAACTCGCCCAGCCGCGCGCGCCATTCATGCGGGGCCAGCGTGCCAGGCCCCGGCGTGCGGCGCACCGCCGTTACCTCAACCGCAAAGGCTTCCAGCCGCTTCGCCACTTCCTGGCCAATGGCACCGAACCCCAGGATCAGCGCCTTGCTGCCATAAAGTTCACGCTTGCCGGGCGCGTCTTTCAACCATTCGTGCCGGTCCTGCGCCCGCACGATCTGGGCATAGCCCTTGCAGTGCGCGAGCAGGCCCATGATCACGAATTCGGCGATCGGCACGGCATTGATCCCGGCGCCATTGGTCAGCACCACCCCGCGCTGCTCAAGCAGATCGAGCGGAAAGGATTCGACCCCCGCAAACACCGAATTCAGCCACTTCAAATTGGCTGCACGGGTGATGACCTCGACCATGTCATCCTTGGCATACATGTCGAACCAGCCGATCTCGGCCTCCTGCGCCAGATCGAACGCCTCCTGCTTGGAGGCATACCAGCGCGGCTCGACCCAGGCCGGCAAGCGCGGCTCGAGCAGCGGACGCAAGAGCGCGTTGAGAACCGCAATGGTCATGGCCTCTCCTGATAGGCATCGAGCATCGGCGGGCGATGCAGGCATTCGGCGAAACTGAACGGCCGGCAGGCCAGGGGCGCAACCTGCGCGGCGGCAGGATGGCGGGGATTGAGATAGATCACGTCGGCTTCCGGCAGCACCCGCGACGGGATCGCCGCGAGCAAGGATTCGCAACTGGCCAACCACTCTGCAACCGTCTTGCAAACGCCCTGCTCATCCACTGCATCGACCCGCAACGGCACTGCATTGGCCTCGGTCCAGCCGAGCACGAAATCATCGGGTATCCCAACCAGATCTCGCGGCAGGTAACGCAGCGCCACCAGCACGGCGAGCCCGGCTTCGCTCGCCAGGCTGACCACCGGAACTCCGGCTGGTGCATAGCGCGCGCCATGAAGTTCGGCCCCCTTCCCGTCGAGCGCCACATAGGGCCGCCGGGTCAGGCGCCAAAGCTTCATTCGCCCAGCTTCCATTCCCAGCCGAGCGGATCGCCGTCCATCACTTCGACGCCCCGGGCCGCAAGTTCATCGCGCAGGGCATCGGATGCGGCAAAGTCCTTGGCTGCGCGGGCGTCCTTGCGGGCGGTCAGCGTGGCTTCGATTTCGGCCTCGGCGAGCGCTGCGGCCTTGGGGCGCAAGCGCAGGTCGGTGCGCTCAAGCGCAAGCAGATCAAGCCCCAGAACCGCGTCCATTGCCGCGATCACCGCCAGCTTTTCGCCGGCATCGACCTTCTTGAGCGCGGTAACTTCTTCAAGCACGGTCAAGGCGACCGGCGTATTGAGATCGTCCGACACGGCAGCATCGAACCGCTCCATGAACGGCGCAAACCTCGGCCCCCAGCTTTCCGCCGCGCTCGCCTGCGCGCGCAGGATTGCCACGGCCATCAACAGCCGCTTCAGCCGCACCAGCGCCGCGCCCAGGCCGTCCCAGCTGAATTCCAGCTCCGAGCGGTAATGCGCCTGCAGGCACATCATCCGGTAGGCCAGCGGGTGATAACCCTTGTCGATCAGCAATTGCAGCCGGAGGAACTCGCCCGAGGACTTGCTCATCTTGCCCGAGCGTTCGACCAGAAAGTTGTTGTGCATCCACACCTTGGCGCCGGAATTGCCCGGCACGTCCAGCCCGCCCGCACAGCAGAACGCCTGGTTCTGGGCGATCTCGTTGGGGTGGTGGATTTCGCGGTGGTCGATCCCGCCGGTGTGGATATCGAACGGAAAGCCCAAGAGCTGGCCCGACATGACCGAGCATTCCAGATGCCAGCCCGGTGCGCCGCGGCCCCAGGGGCTGTCCCATTCCATCTGGCGCTTTTCGCCGGCCGGGGTCTTGCGCCAGATCGCAAAGTCGGCGGCGTTGCGCTTGCCCTCCACAGCTTCGATCCGGCCCTCACCCTCTTCGGTGTTGGCGCGGGCCAGGCGGCCATAGTCAGCCACGGTCGAAACGTCGAAGTAGAGCCCGCTATCCAGTTCGTAGCAGTGCTTGGCGGCGATGCTTTTGGCAAAGTCGATCATCGCGGGGACATAGTCGGTGGCGATCGACCAGTGCGCCGGTTGGCGAATGTTCAGCGCCTTGATGTCGGCCCAGTAAGCCTCGGTGTAGTGCTTGGCGATATCCCAGATCGACTGCGCCCGCTGCGCAGCCATCTTTTCCATCTTGTCCTCGCCCGCATCGCCATCGTCGGTCAGGTGACCGACATCGGTGATGTTGATGACGTGGGTCAGCTTGTAGCCCTTGAAGCTCAGCACCCGGCCCAGAATGTCGGCAAAGACATAGGCACGCATGTTGCCGATGTGCGGATAGTTATAGACCGTCGGCCCACAGGTATAGACGCGCGCCTCGCCGCTATGGACGGGCTGGAACGGCTCCAGCTGGCGGGTCAGGCTGTTGAACAGGTGCAAGGCAGGCGTATCGGTCATCCCGCTGGCCTTACCGGGCCGCGCGTCCGGGTCAAGTCATGCGGGTCAAGTCGCGCGGATCACGCCGGGGGGGCGATCAAAGCCCCTGCCAGCGCACCACTTCATCCAGCGGCGCACGCGGCACCGGGAACTGGTTGATCACCTGATCGCGGTCGCCGTGCCCGATCGCCAGGCCGCAGAAGAAGATGTGATCGTCCGGAATATCCACGCATTCACGGATCTGCTTGGTATAGACCGCCCAGGCCTCCTGCGCGCAGCTATCGAGCCCTTCCTCGCGCAGCAACAGCATCACGGTCTGCAGCCACATTCCCATGTCCGACCACTGCGGCGGCCCCAT